>JANNCY010000183.1:0-13788 GCA_031387085.1 Flavobacteriales bacterium
CAAAAAGAACAGGATTTATTTGACAGCGGAAAAGAAGTTTTGTTGGGAACGAATAAATATCCCAACAAAAATGACCGCATGAAACACGATTTAGAATTGTATCCGTTTGTAAAGCAGAATCCGCGTAAAACATTGATTACGTCTATAATTGAAAAACGATTGGCAGAGAAGTTAGAACAAGAACGTTTATCTCAAGAAGGATAACCATGAGAAAAAACATATCAAATATAAAGCTGGAAGCTGGAAGCTGGAAGTTGGAAGTTAACTCCAACGCAACTGACAACTTTCTAACCGCCGAAAACATCGAACTCAAGACCAACTATTCTAAAGAAGATATAGAAGGTATAGAGCACCTTAATTTCGCAGCTGGTTTTGCTCCCAATCTCCGCGGTCCGTATGCCACCATGTACGTTCGTCGCCCGTGGACGATTCGTCAATACGCCGGATTTTCAACCGCAGAAGACAGCAACGCCTTTTACAGAAGAAACTTAGCGGCAGGTCAAAAAGGACTCTCAGTAGCTTTCGATTTGGCTACGCACCGCGGTTACGATTCCGATCACGAACGCGTTTTTGGCGATGTTGGAAAAGCGGGAGTGGCGATTGACTCTGTGGAAGATATGAAAATATTATTCGACCAAATTCCATTAGGTGAAATGTCGGTATCTATGACGATGAACGGCGCCGTTTTACCCATTTTGGCTTTTTATATCGTCGCAGCGGAAGAACAAGGTGTGCCTCCTGAATTGCTTTCGGGAACGATACAAAACGATATTTTAAAGGAGTTCATGGTGCGAAATACCTACATCTACCCTCCTACGCCATCGATGAAAATCATTGCTGATATTTTTGAATATACCAGTAAAAAAATGCCGAAGTTCAACTCGATTTCGATATCGGGTTACCACATGCAGGAAGCCGGAGCTACCGCCGATATTGAATTGGCCTACACCTTAGCAGACGGATTGGAATACATACGAACAGGCTTGGCAACTGGAATGAACATCGACGAGTTCGCGCCACGCCTTTCCTTCTTCTGGGCAATTGGCATGAACCACTTTATGGAAATCGCGAAAATGCGTGCCGCCAGAATGTTGTGGGCAAAATTGCTGAAACAGTTCCATCCGAAAGACGAAAAATCATTGGCATTGCGGACGCATTGTCAAACATCAGGCTGGAGTCTAACCGAACAAGATCCGTTTAATAATGTAGCGCGAACCGTTATCGAAGCGGCGGCGGCTGCTTTTGGTGGAACGCAATCATTACACACCAACGCACTAGACGAAGCCATTGCGTTACCCACCGATTTCTCGGCACGAATTGCCAGAAACACGCAAATCTATTTACAGGAAGAAACCAAAATCTGCAAAACCGTCGATCCTTGGGCGGGAAGTTATTATGTAGAAAGCTTAACGAATGAAATTGCACAAAATGCTTGGAAGTTAATTGAAGAAGTAGAAGAATTGGGCGGAATGACCAAAGCCATCGAAGCCGGAATTCCGAAATTGCGTATTGAAGAAGCTGCGGCACGTAAGCAAGCGCGAATTGATAGCAGTCAGGATATTATTGTTGGCGTCAACAAATACCGTTTGGAAAAAGAAGACCCACTACAGATTTTAGATGTCGATAATGATATGGTGCGCAAGCAACAAATCGAACGATTGAACCAAATAAAAGCGTCACGCGATACCGAAAAAGTGAAGGCGTGTTTGGCAAGATTGACTGATTGTGCTAAGAAGACGTTTACGGAAAGTACGGGAGATTCCCGCCTGCGCGGGAATGACAATGACAATAATTTATTATCTTTGGCTATAGAAGCTGCCCGAAACCGAGCCACATTAGGTGAAATTAGTGATGCCCTCGAAGTAGTTTTTGGTAGGTACAAAGCACAAATTAGATCTTTCAGCGGCGTGTATAGTAAAGAAATAAAAAACGACGAAAGCTTTGAAAAAGCAAAACAATTGGCCGATGCCTTCGCTAAAAAAGAAGGTCGTCGCCCACGGATTATGATTGCCAAAATGGGACAGGACGGTCACGATCGTGGCGCTAAAGTGGTCGCAACCGGTTATGCCGATTTGGGTTTTGATGTCGACATCGGACCCTTATTTCAAACGCCAGCCGAAGCAGCCAAACAAGCCGTTGAAAACGACGTACACATTTTAGGCGTTTCGTCATTGGCAGCCGGACACAAAACATTAGTACCACAAGTGATCGAAGAACTCAAAAAATACGGTCGACAAGATATTATGGTAATTGTAGGTGGTGTCATTCCGCAACAGGATTACCAATTTTTATTTGATGCGGGTGCTGTTGCTGTCTTTGGACCGGGGACGAAGATTAGTGAAGCGGCTATTAGTATTTTGGAGGTTTTGCTCGAGGATTAATAAAAGTAAAGCATTTATAGATAAACTTATCTATATTTGAAAAAGCGTTTTTTTAATGGCATTCAAAGACAAATTACCTGTAAGTTATTTACTTTTTACTAATAGAGGTCGAATAGACCGTCTGACTTACTGGACACTTTCGCTGTTTATTTGGACTTCATTTTATATTCTTTTTAATTTACTTACGCTGATTTCATATAGTGCCACGTGGACAGTATATCCATTGCTGTTTTGGACTTTAATTGCTACAGCCACAAAAAGACTTCACGATACCAACAAATCAGGTCATTGGATTTGGTTAGTACTTTTGCCTGTTCTTGGTCCTGTTTACTTGCTCTTTCAACTGGGATTTAAAAAAGGTAAAAAAGAATCCAATAGCTTCGGTGAATTTCCTGGTTCAACTCCCGATTATTATAAAAACACTACTGGTTTAGTCATTGAACATATCCAAACAGAAGAACGCGTTATCAATGATATTACGCAACTCAACCCCATTTTCGTCCGAGAAGTACGAACGCCAACTACTATTACTGAACTCCAAAATATAATCCGGGAATCTGAAAAAATTTCTATTGGTGGAGGACGATTCAGTATGGGTGGTCAAACTGCCAGTTCACGAACTACTCATATTGATATGCGTCAATTGAATAAAATTATTGCATTCTCTGCAGAAGAAAAAACCATAAAAGTAGAAGCTGGTGCTAGATGGTGTGATATTCAAAAATATGTTGATCCTTATAATTTGAGTGTGAAAATCATGCAGACATATGCCAATTTTACTGTTGGCGGATCTTTAAGTGTTAATTGCCATGGAAGATATATTGGGCAAGGAGCTGTCATTTTATCTGTAAAATCAATCGAAGTTATTTTGGCTAATGGCGAAATAAAAAAATGTACTCCAAATGAAAATTCAGAATTATTTTTTGCTTGTATTGGATGTTATAACGCTATCGCTGTACTTGCCACAGTAGAATTTGATTTAGTTGATAATGTTCCTGTAAAAAGAGTATTCAAAAAATTAAAAATAGAAGAATACCATTGTTTTTTCTTTAAGAAAGTACGTGATAATAAAAACGTGGTTTTTCACAACGGAGATATTTATCCACCTCATTACAGAAAAATTAGAGCCGTGAGTTGGGTCGTTACGGATGAAAATCCTACTGTAAAAAACAGACTAATGCCTTTGGCTGGAGCCTATCCACTTGAGCGTTATTTTATCAATGCTTTTAGCAAAAGTAATTTCGGGAAATGGCGTAGAGAAAACATCATTGATCCAATAGTGTATCGTTCCAAAAAAGTGCATTGGCGCAATTATGAAGCAGGCTATGATGTTCTAGAACTTGAGCCTAATAGCAGAAAAAACAGCACCTATGTACTTCAGGAATATTTTGTCCCTGTTGCTAATTTTGATGCTTTTGGAGATAAAATGGCTGAAATATTTCAACGACACAAGGTTAATGTCATCAATGTTTCTATTCGGCATGCAGAGCAAGATTCAGGTTCTTTATTAGCGTGGTCTAAAGAAGAAGTTTTCGCTTTTGTTGTTTGGTACAAGCAAAATACCAACGAAGTAGAAAAAGGTAAAGTGGCGGTTTGGACAAGAGAGCTAATATCGGCTTCCATTTCGCTAAATGGTTCTTATTATTTACCGTATCAAGTACATGCTACAAATGAACAATTTCACAAAGCGTATCCCAATGCAACTAAATTATTTGAACTTAAAACAATTTTAGACCCTAACTTCAAATTTACAAATGTTCTTTGGGATAAATACTATAAACAAAGCTAAATATGACAAAACCATCCGAATTCAAAACTGTTTTTTCAGATACCACTTGGAGCGATAAATTTTACTGCTTTCTTCAAGTAATATTTCATTTGTATCCAGAAGATAAATTTCACCATCTCATTGCTAAAATAAGCAAAGAGAAAAATACCGATGAAGAAATTTATAAAACGATCCAAAACGATTTACCTAAAATTAAGCCTTTTCTTTCGGAACTCACAATGGCACTGCCTGCACTGAAAAACCAAAAGAAAGAAATGAGTCATCAAGTTTTACAGTTGTTAGCCGATAAAACTACTATCAATGGCTATTTGGAAATTGGTTCTACGGGAAGATATATTAGTGAGTTAAAAAAACACATCTCATTATCTGGAACCGTTTATTTGACCAATGACATTGTACCTAGTAATTCTATTGCCGATATTATGGAACGAGGGCAAATTAGTAAGATAGGCACTTTTTTCCCTTTAGATTATCAACCCATTAGCGAAAATCAAATCCATACAGAAAGTATAGATTTGGTAACCTGCCATATTGGTTTACATCATTGCCCAATTGACCGTTTGGAGGGATATATTAAATCCATAAATAGAATTTTGAGAAAAGGTGGTTTGTTGATTATCAGAGACCACGACGTGAAAACTCCTGAAATGGCCACTTTTGTTTCTTTGGTGCATACTGTTTTTAATCTGGGATTGAATGAAACTTGGGAAAAAGATCACTCCGAATTCAAGTCGTTCCAATCTATAGATGAATGGAGTAGTTTGATATCAACTTTTGGTTTTAAAGATAACGGCGCTCGAATTTTACAAGACAAAGATCCATCAGATAACACATTAGTAGCATTTACCAAATTATAATAATATGAAAAGATTACGAATTCTGACACTCTGTACTCTAGTAGTTGCTATCATCATTTTCTCCTTTAAAAAGAGAAACCCAACTACTATTGCCGAAGGCGAAGGATTAGTAATTAAAAAAGAATGGCTTCAAATCAATAAAAATCCAATAACGAAAAAAGAACATTGCCGCCCTGCTGATCAAACCTTTCTAACTTTTCCCGAATGGTATTTGGTTTTTAGCCCTGAAGAACAAGCCAATTATTTTAAACATACTACGGCAACTAGTTTTCCTTATATGAGACATACCCGACAAATCTGGGAAAGTTATCATATTGTAAATAATCAAATTAAAAATAATTTTCCTGTCAACCGAGACTACCATTTTATGATATGCGTAATTGGAACTAGTACAACTGCAGAATATTCTATAAAAGCTATGTATGAAACACTGATAGGTAGAATAACTGATACTAAAATCATCGTTACTGACGAAGATAAATTCAATGCTAAATACACGCAAGATTATGTTGATTTTATAAAAGATAAACCTTGGTACGAATTTGATTTTAAAAGGCAACTAAAACATCTTTGGACCGATACCTCTTTTTTTGGAAATAATTTTATAAGAAAAGGGGAACGAAAATATATTTTAACTTCTGAACTTTTAGCAAAATGGGGTTACGGAAAAGTTATCGGACTAGGAACAGCAAAAGTCTATGATGACGCCCTTCCTACTACTGCAGTAATTACAAGTACTAACGACATAGTACATTTACCCCGTTATGATAAATTCAGGCAGGCCATTACGAAACTCGCAATACACGGAAAAGAATTCAAAGAAATTGCAGGCAATAATTCTGCAATTCTTTTAACCATTTTAGTTCCCTCAAATCATGAAGAAAAATTCAAAAACACACAAATAATCTTCACTCAACCAATTGCATCTGATTTAAAGATGAAACGAATTGTAATTGCTGTCCAGGTATCCAATTTAAACGCTTTACTTCTTGAACTAAATGCTGCAAATAGTAAAGTAGAACATGTATTTGATTATTAGCCTTAGTTACTATAAAAACACCTGTTGGGAAGTGGTGTCTTTTTATTTGCATGCTAGTCCTTTTAAACCTGATAGGATTTGAATACCTATCAGCTTTCAATCCTATAACTTTTAAAAATAATTATACAAATCATTCCCATAAATTAGCGCTACATTTAAAACCTTAACTCTTGTTGTTAATCGTTATCCAATGCAAAAAAAACGGTCCTTACTAATTGTCTCATTCCTATGGGTTTTGTGCGTTTTAGTTGTTACAAGTTGCAACAACTCGAAAGCACCCCAAAAGAAAACGGTTACCAAAAAAATCATTTCAAAAAGTGATACCCTAAAAAAAGTAGCACTCACGGCTATTGACACCACCGATTACAACATCCGAATGGAAGCGCTCAAAAACGGTGATAGTTCAAAAAGATGGCAATTAAAAACACCCTATCCATTGCCAGGCGCCTTGCTTCCGTATAAAAGGATTGTGGCTTTTTACGGGAATTTGTATTCCAAAAGAATGGGAATATTAGGCGAACTTCCAAAAGACCAAATGCTAAAAAAACTGCAAGGTGAAGTCGCCAATTGGCAACGTGCCGATAGTACAACTCAAGCCATTCCCGCCTTGCACTATATTGCCATTACCGCCCAGGGCAAACCCGGCAAGAACAGCAAATACCGATTGCGAATGCCTTTTAAGCAAATCGATACCGTTATTTCGTGGGCAAAATCCATCAATGCCATTGTATTTCTAGATGTTCAAATCGGGCAAAGTACGGTAAAGGAAGAAGTGAGTACGCTGACCGACTATTTAAAACTTCCCAATGTCCATTTGGGAATTGACCCCGAATTTGCGATGAAAAGTGGTGAGATCCCAGGTTCTAAAATTGGTACGCTGTCGGCCACACAAATTAACGACGCCATCGACATCCTTTCGGCTATTGTAAAAGAAAACAAGCTTCCGCCAAAAGTGTTAGTAATACACCGTTTTACGCAAGGCATGGTAACCGATTACCAAAATATCAAAACCACGCCCGAAGTACAGGTCGTTATCAATATGGACGGTTTTGGTCATCAATCGCTGAAACGAGCCTCCTATCATTTAGCAATATACCGGGAGCCTGTTCAGTTTTCAGGTTTCAAATTATTTTATAAAAATGATAACAAAGGCAACGCAAAGATGTTTTCACCCGAAGAACTAATGACTTTTAAACCGAAACCCATTTATATTCAATATCAATAAAGAATTGTGATTCCTTGTACGTGCGAAATGATGCGCTCTATTCAAAACACGGCATCAACATTTTTTTAAAAACATACTGATTTTCAAAATTTTATTCCTACATTTAACAACCCTAAGTCTTGTAGAGAACCTAAATTAATCATTTAAACCAATTAATTTATGAAAAACAAGATGTTAAAAGGAATTACAGTAGCCGTGTTTGTGGCACTTGCCATGGGCTGTACTCCAAAAAAAGAAGAAGCTGCAGCTCCCGTTGTAGACAAAGATCAAATTAAAACCGAACTTCAGGCATTAGAAACAGGCTTTGCAGATGCTGTAAACTCAAGAAATGTGGCCAACATTGTTTATTATTCTGATGACATTACCAGTTACTCTCAAAACAAGCCACCATTAGTTGGTAAAGAAGCTGTTGACAAGTCGATAAAAGAAGATAATGGAAAGATGGAAAAAGGTCATAAAGTTACTTATACTGCAAATGAAGTTTTCCCTTCAAATGATGGAAATCAAGTAGTAGAAATTGGAAGTTATGTAGTTGTAGATTCTACTTCTACCGTAAAACAAAGCGGAAACTATATGAGTTTATTTGAAAAAAGAGATGGCAAATACGTTTGTATTCGTGATATGAGTTCTTCAATTATGCCTGCAGAAAAAAAATAAATCAACATTAGCATAACTAAAGCACCTTCAATAGAGGTGCTTTTTTTGTGACTTTTTGCAAACTACTTTTACAAAATTTATTGTCTATTGGGAAATACCAACAACTATTATTCAATTTTTTGAAATTACATATTAGTTATACTACGTCTTTCCCGCGCAGGCGAGAATCCATGCTTTGAAAAATAGATTCCCGCCTGCACGGGAAAGACGCAATGCTTGCATCAATCACTTTATGCCAATAAGAGAATGGGAGTAACTAAGCAAAAGTCAAAGTAGTCTTGATTTGATATAAAGTTTACGATATCATTTAAAATTTATGTGTACTTTTAAATTAAAAAAAACTGATGTCGAAACTTCCAAATGTAGGTACTACAATTTTTACTGTCATGTCGCAATTGGCTGCAACACATAATGCTATTAATCTTTCACAAGGATTTCCGAACTTTCCGGTGGATGAACGACTGAAAGATAGTTTGGCAAAGTGGGCAAAAGCAGAAGTACATCAGTATTTACCCATGGCTGGTTTTCCACCTTTGTTAGAGAAAATAGCGGAGCTTACGCAAAAATCCTATCAGAAAAACGTCAATCCGTTGACAGAAATTTTAATTACTGCTGGTGCAACAGAAGGAATTTTTGCTACTATTCAAGCGTTGGTGAATCCTAATGAAGAAGTGATTATCCTCGACCCTAGTTACGATTGCTATGAAACACCTGTTGTACTTTGCAATGCAAAACCGGTTCGAATTAATTTAAACGATGATTTTACTCCGAATTGGGAAGCGATAGGCAATGCCATGAACGCCAAAACGAGAATGATTATTACGAACAATCCGCACAATCCATCAGGGAGAATATGGACCGAAAACGATTACCTTGAATTGGAAAAGGTATTGGATTTGCATCCGAATGTCATTGTGCTTTCGGATGAAGTATACGAATACATCACTTTTGAAAACAAGCATATTTCGGTCCATCATCGCGAAAAATTAGCAGCTAAAAGTGTGAGTGTTTCTTCTTTCGGAAAATCATTTCACATTACAGGTTGGAAAATTGGTTATCTTATCGCTCCAGAACCTTTAATGAAAGAAATAAAAAAAGTACATCAGTTTTTAGTATTTAGTGTCAACAGTGTGGCTCAATATGCTATCAATGAGTATTTAAATAGTGTAATCCTTTCAGGATTAAGTACTTTCTATCAGCAAAAAAGAGATTTTTTCAGAAATTTACTACAAGAAACAAAATTCGAATTACTTCCTTGTGAAGGTTCCTATTTTCAATTGGTTTCATACAAGAAACTATCGCAAGAAAACGATATGGTTTTTACTAAAAAATTAGTGACAACATACGGAGTTGCAGCAATACCGCTTTCTCCCTTCTATGCAGATAGTAGACAAACTGGTTGTATTCGTCTTTGTTTTGCCAAAGAAGAAGAAACATTATCTCGGGCTTTTGACAGATTAAAAAGTGTTACTTATTAATCGATTAAGAGTCAATATTATCGTTTAAATGCAATTTTTAACGATTAAATGCAAATATGCAATTTAGGTTTTATATATTTGTTATCCCTGAGTCTAATATTTTTTAACCGTTAATAAAATTCATTTCTGCTATGAAAAAATGGATTCTTATATTTCTATTCATAGGACTGCTTTCTATACCAGCCTCCGTCTTTGGTTTTACACTTGTTGTTACATCATCAAATGAGACATGCGCTGGAAATGGATCGTTGACTTTTATTCCGTCCAATACTGATCCTGCTGGTTCCATATCGTATTTGGTATACCTATTACCCAATACTTCCACACCTTATACAACTACAAACACTACCTCTTTAAATGGATTGTCGGCAGGAACGTATAGAGTTATCGCCATAGAAACAGTTGGCGCAACTTCAACAACACAACAAACTGACGTTACAATCACCAACAGTATTGTTCCATTAACATATACCGTTCAAAGTTTAAATCAGGCTTGTTCTACAACAAGTAATATTGTTGTAAACACGACATCGGGTATAGGTGTAACGTATGAAATATTTTCCGGACCTGTAACTTTTCCATTACAGGCGTCCAATACATTTTCAGGATTACCCGTTGGAGTCTATAAAATCAGAGTTTTTGATGCTTGTGGATCAGGTATTGTTTCAACATTTACGGTAACGCTCAACTTAGCTGGTTTAACAATTGGAGCTCCTGTATTTACGAATACGGTTCCTCCTTCTTGTAATTTTACCGTTGCAACGAATACCATTACTGCAGCAACAGGTACTGTAATTGGATATCCGCTTTCCATTCAATATACCGTTAATCCTCCCGGAGTTGGCGTTCCAATAATAACAAATGCTATTGTAAATAGTGGGAATCAATCGTCACAGGCTATATCCACTACGATTCCGGCTTACATCAATCAAACGTATAGTTATACTGTTAGTATAACCGATGCTTGCGGTACCAATTACACTTCTAATTTTAATATAAATCAGAATATTATTTTATCCGCTAACGTAATTCCAATTACCTGCAACCAAAACTATTTTAACTTATCAGCAACCAATTTTACGCCTCCATTTACAATTATCTTTAACAGTTTTCCTGCTGGCTTTAATCCTGCTACTTTCAATCCAATTTATCCAGGACCATTCAATTCGGTACCTATTACATTTGGCAGTTCAACAAATCCAGCCCCATTAGGCGTTTATGATATGACAATTACAGATGTTTGTGGAAGAACTGCAACACGAACAATGACTATTTTGAATCAGCCTCCAATTCCATCAGTATCAGGTGCAAATAATGGATGCTTAAGTAATTCCGGGCAAATTGTTGGAATTATTCCAAACTTCCACATTGTTACAGCAATTATAACAAGTGCGCCAGCTAGTTACCCTTTCCCAATACCTCATGATGTTACTTCTTCAGTTGATACAAGTTTTGTTTTAACATTGAATCCAGTACCACTAGGAGATTACACTATCGTTTTTACAGATGAATGTGGCGATATAATTGCACCTGTAAATGTGACGGTTCCTATTTATGTCGATCAAGGACTAACAAGTCAATTGCGACCGGGTTGCGATTTAGATAAAGGTTCTATAGAAATTAGTAGTTTGAATGGCAAATTAACTTCTGTAACCATAACAGCAGCACCTTCGGGATTTGCTTTTGCTATTCCTTATAATGGAAATTCAAATATTATAAGTTCGGGTGGTTTTTTTATAAATGGATTAGTACCTGGGAATTATACTTTTAGTTGTGTTGATGAATGTAACTTTGCCAATACAATCTCAGTGAATGTAGTTGGATATACTATCACCAATAGTAGCTTCTCATTGCAGCAGAATTGTGGTTCTTTTAATATTCCATTAAGTTACGTAAGTAATGGTACTACTGGTGAAACTTTTTGGTTACAAAAATTAATTAATCCCGCAACAAACCGATGGGGACATCCGAGTAGTAATGTTATTTATGTTGATGGTACCATTCCAAATTCATCCAATTCATTTCAACTAGCAAACAATACCAACAATCTGAATATTTCTTTTAATGGAACCTTTAGAATTGTACGTGATTTTTATTCCTTTAATAATGGAAGCGAACTCAATAGCAGTTCTGTTACCACAATTGATAAAAGTTGTATCGAATACTTAAGTCCATCACTAACATTTAATGAATCGCTTGAAATCATTTCTGCCAATAGAATGTCATGTTCTACAGGTGGAAGTTTGGATGTCTTAATCACAGCAAATGGAACTGTACCTCTTCATTATACTTTAATACAAAAAGATGGATTGCCTTTCTTTTTTGATAATGGAAGTAATAATCTTTTTGTAAATCTTGCTCCCGGAATATACATTTTGCAAGTGGAAGATATCTGCGGAAATATCGTTAATAGACAATTTGACGTTTCTAATTTGGTTTCTTTAGTGAATATCAATCAACCAACTGATATTGTAGAGTGTCAAAGTATCATAACTGGTAATGAAACTTTTGATATAACATCAGTAAGTGCTACGATACTTGGTTCGCAATTACCAACCGATTATACATTAACCTATTATACTTCATTGATTAATGCTCAAAACGGAACAAATCCGATCGGGAATCTAACAACATTTAATCCCGTCAACAATCCGCAAACCATTTATGCGCGATTAATTTTTAATCAATTGCCGACTTGTTACGAAACCACATCTTTTCAATTGTTTGTAGGTCAGATCCCGCGATTGAATTTAGATCCCAATTATTTAAATTGCTCAACAGCACCTGTAATTGTAGATGCATCTGGTGGAAATCCTCCTACTACAACCTATGTTTGGTCGAATGGCACAACAGGACCAGTAGTTTCTGTTAGTGACCTAGGCGTTACCAATCTTACTGTTACTGCAACAAATTCGTACGGAACAGGTCAATCCTGTACGAATTCACAAAACATTACAGTTACTATTTCAAAACTTCCCGAAGTAGATCATATTGAAACTATCGATTGGACCGATACCGATAATACCATTACTGTTATTACAACCAACAACAGTGCTTTTGAGTATTCTTTAGACGGAATGTTTTTTCAGGATGACAATATTTTCACCAATTTAACTGCTGGTGTTTATACAGTAACTGTCAGAGATAAATTAGGTTGTGGCATCATTACAAAAGAAGTTTGGCTATTAAATTATCCCAAATATTTCACACCAAATGGCGATGGCATAAACGAGACATGGTATATAAAAAATCAGCAATTAGAACCCGATTTTACAGTTTATATTTACGACCGCTACGGAAAATTAATCGACAATTTTAAATCCAATACTGTAGGATGGGATGGCAATTATAACGGCAGTCAGAATGTTGCCACCGATTATTGGTTCGTGGTTTACCGTCAGGACGGCAGAGTTCATAAAGGCCATTTTACCTTGAAGCGATAATACCGTAAGCTTCAAAAGACAAACTGTCCACTTATTGTACACCTTAATTTAATGGAAGGATGCTAAAAAAATTCTATTTTTGACCTATGAATTTTTTTAAAACCATCCTATTTTACATTTCATTACTTCTTGCAATCATTAGCTTTGCACAGCAGCCTTTGAAAAATGCTTTGATGCAAAAAGGCTGGGAGGCATTAGTTAAAGATAATGAAAATGTAGCTTTCAGTTGTTTTTGGCAAGCGTACGAAAACGCTAAAAAAGAAAACAATACGGCTGATAAAGCAGCTTCTTTATTTTATTTGGGTATTAGTTCTTATGGTTCGAGTTTAGAAAAAGGACTTCAGTACGCCACAAAATCTTTAAACGAATATAAAAATCTCGAAAAAACCAATTCCGAATTAGGAAAAACGGGAAGGTACAAATGTTTGCAACTCATCAGTACCATTTACAGTCGCCAAAAAAAATACGATGATGCTTTGCGTTTGAGTAATGAAGTGGCAACCGAATTAAAAGACAAAAACGATTCATCAGGTACTTTAGGATTAGCCTACCGTAGTTTAGGTACGTTGTATGAAATAAAAAAGCGCGGCGACTCTTCTGAAATTTATTTTAGGTTGGCGCTAGCCGAGTTTGAAAAATCGAATGCTATTGCTTATTTACCAACTGTCTATTGTAAATTAGGCGAAATAGAAAAACGGAAAAATCAAAAGGACATAAGTTTTGGTTACTTCAATAAAGCGTTGACTTTGGCACAAAGTTCCAAAAACAAACAAGCACTAGCTACGGCATTAATTGCTCTTGGAAAATGGTATTTAGAATTGGACTCCAATAGTGTTAAAGCAGAAAGTTATTTTACCAATTCCTTACAAATTGCAAAATCTTTATCGGATAAAACCTTCGAAATAGAAGCTGTTGAAGC
>JANNCY010000223.1:0-8399 GCA_031387085.1 Flavobacteriales bacterium
ACAATTACTTTTATTCCCGATAGTTTTGCGATTTTGACAATTTTCTGATAGAAATTAGTTGGTAAACCTTCGTTCAAGCTTCCGCTGATAACCAAATAATTAGACTTTATTTCTTTTATGATTTCGACTATTTTGGTTTTCTCGTCTTCTGAAAATTCATTTCCTGGAAATCCGAATCGGTATTGGGATTTTGTTTTCGTATCAAAAGCTATAAAATTTTCTCTCGTCCAGTTTTTAGTTTTTATGGCAATGCTTTTGAGTCCATCTTTGGAGATTAATTCTTCTAACATTTCCCCTGAAGAACCTCCAGAAGTAAAGACACAAAGAGAACTTCCACCCAATTTAGAAATGGCTTTAGAAACATTAATTCCGCCACCACCTGCATCATATCTTGGTTTTTCACATCGCATTTTTTGTTCGGGAATTAATCCTGTGAAATCTGTGCTTTTATCCAAGGATGGATTTATGGTTAAAGTTACAATTTGATATTTTTGCATTGCTAAGAATTTGTTCTTATAAAGATGCGAAAAAACTTCGTGGCTTGGCGACTTTGTGGCAGAAAATAAAACTTCGTACCTTTGCAACATGATAGAAGATAAAAATCCGCAACGCACTTCCCTTTCGCAATTGGGCGAATTTGGTTTGATTGACCATTTGACAAAAAAATTTGATGTAAAACAGACTTCCACTTTAACAAGTATCGGAGATGATGCTGCTGTTTTGGATTTCAAGGATAAAAAAATAATCGTTTCTACTGATTTATTAATTGAAGGTGTGCACTTTGATTTGTCGTACATGCCTTTGCGCCATTTGGGTTACAAAGCGGTCGTTGTGAATGTGTCTGACATTTGTGCGATGAATGCGAAACCAACTCAGATTACGGTTTCTGTAGCAGTGTCCAATAGATTTCCTTTAGAAGCTTTAGAAGAATTGTTTGACGGAATTGCCTTGGCGTCGAAGTTTTATAATGTCGATGTGATTGGTGGTGATACGACTTCTTCCCAAAAAGGATTGATCATTTCGATTACAGCAATTGGTGAAGCAAATGAAGATGAAATAGTATACAGAAGTGGTGCGAAAGAAAATGATTTGCTTGTAGTAACTGGCGATTTAGGTTCGGCGTATATGGGATTACAGGTTTTGGAACGAGAAAAGCAGGTGTTCCAGGTCAATCCGAACAACCAACCCGATTTGGGTGCGTACACGTATTTGATAGAACGTCAATTAAAACCGGAAGCACGTCATGACATTCGGGTTTTATTAGAGAAATTAGAAGTTAAACCAACTTCTATGATTGATATTTCGGATGGATTGTCTTCCGAAATTATTCATATTTGCAAGCAAAGTAAAGTGGGATGTAATTTATTTGAAGAGAAAATTCCGGTTGATCCGCAGTTTATTAATGTTTGTGAAGAATTCAATATTGATGGCACTACTGTGGCGATTAATGGTGGTGAAGATTACGAATTGCTTTTCACTATTGCTTTAGAAGATTTTGATAAAATAAAAGCCAATCCGAATTTTACAGTTATCGGACACATGGTTCAAGAAAGTGAAGGTTGTCATTTAATTACACGAGCCAATACAAAAATACCATTAAAAGCTCGTGGTTGGGATGCAATGGAAGAATAATTTATATTACTTGAATCAAATACGAACACTTCGACAAGCTCAGCGTGACATTGTACATATAATTAACTATTTTATGAAGTAGCTATAATTATATTCAAATCACAATTTAGAAAATCAATGTCAGTCTGAGCTTGTCGAAGACCCATTACCAAACTGAGTAAAATTTTTAGAATATAAAACTAGTTTGTCCCAATCTTCAACAATTAAAGCTTCTTTCTTTCTCCTACTCCAACCTTTTATTCTTTTTTCTGTTGCAATTGCATCGAGAACATCATTAAAAGTTTCAAACCACATTAATTGTAAAGGTCTTTTATCAAATGTATAACAATCTTTATTTTTACCATACTGATGTTCGTTTAGTCGTCTTTCTATATTATTGGTAAAACCTGTATAATAGGAATTGTCATTGCATTTTAAAATATAAACAAAGTAGAATTTCAAATTATTTATCTTTTCTATTAGGAACACTTCGACAAGCTCAGTGTGACATTGTACATATAATTAACTATTTTATAAAGTAGCTATAATTATATTCAAATCACAATTTAGAAAATCAATGTCAGTCTGAGCTTGTCGAAGACTTTTACTTCAGCATCATTCCGTTTTCTTTAGCTTCATTGACTAATTCTTGATCGGAGTAATCTGTTTTTCCAATGAGTTCTTTCATGTTGTCAATTCTGGTTTTCACCGAACTGGATGAAATCGGAATATACAACGCTACATCGCCTGCTGGAATTCCTTTATTTAAAAAGTGAAGAATTTGTCTATCGATAACATCGACGTAGATTTTTTCTTTTTGTTGTTGGTTTAAAAATTTTATAACCGATTCACTATAGTATTTTTCTTCTTTAATAACCGTTTCGATAGCCAGTAACATATTGTCAAAAGTCAGATCGTTTTTGATAACCAATCCAAGCGGGTTAATTTCGTCTATTATTTTTTGGACTTTTAAACTTTCCGAATGCATCGTTAGTAATACAATCTTACAATCGGGCATTTCTTTATTGATTAATTTGGCTAAATCTTCACCGGTATGTATGTTTTTTTCTAAATAAACAGGCATACTTACATCTAAAAAGGCAATGTCGAAAGTTTCTCCATTCTCATTCATTATGGTTTCGTAACCCGATTTACAATCGACTGCTTTTGAAATTGTGAATTCTATTTTTTTATTAGGGAATCTATTAATCACATTTTCATATCCTTGAATGATAAAAGGATGATCGTCTACAATTAATACTTTAATAATTTGGGGCATTTTTGTTATACTTTAATAGTTTTATTTTCGAGTGGAAAAGTAATAATAATTTTTGAACCTTTTCCCATTTCCGATTTAATATCTATAATTCCGTTGCATTGTTGTGTTCTTGACACTATATTTTTCATTCCGATTCCTTTGCTTTTTTTGCTATTCATATCATAGCCTTTGCCATCATCTTCAATATTAAAGAGCAAGTTTCCTTTTTTATCTTTTCTAAAATGAATTAGAATGTTCTTAGCTTCAGCGTGTTTATTAATATTTTGCAGCGCTTCTTGTAGAATTCGGTACAAATTAATTTTGGCAGTATTTGGCACTATCTCCCAATCAATATCATCTGCAATAATCGATTTTATTTTGGCTGGATTAATTTTTGCTTGTTGTTCCAATAAATTATTGATGATTGCAACAAAATTATTGATTAACACTAAATTTTCACGATTTAACTCATGCGAAATATCCCGAAGATCTTGTTCTATAAGTTGCAGTTCGTTAAGATATTCTAACCGTTGTTGCTTGGAACTTTCATCATCGCTATTATTTAAACCGTCTAAGTTCAGTCGGAGCCCAAACAATCTTCCTAAAACACCATCGTGTAGTTCTTTAGAGAGTCGTCTTTTTTCTAAATCCCGACCTTCTTCGAGTTGGTTTTGGTGGGAAATGATAAGGCGGTAAATTTCTTCATTGGCTTGTTGTTGCGATTGTTTGAGTACCAACTCTCGGGAACGTGACCGTTGGATTCTAACAAAAAACAAAAGGCCTCCAATTAATATAGCACCAAGGAAATAGTTGAGGATGTTTCGGTTTTTTTCGACGAGTTGGTCTTTTTCTTGAATGATTTCGTCGGTTTCGAGTTGGAGACGGGCAAATTTTTCTTGTGACTTCCTTTCAACTTCATTAATGCTATCGCTAATTCTTATGTAGTCTTTAGAAAATTTTGAAGAATTAATATTATCTACATTGGAAGCCTGTTTTAATGAAGCTAAAACGTCTCTAGTATCTTTAGTTTTTCTGGATAGACTTAATGCTTCTATTGCAAACTTTTTAGATAATGTGGAATCCTTTTTATAATCATAATATTCGGAAAGGTGAATTCTACTTAAAATTATTAATGATGGTGATTTTATATTCTCTCTAATTCTTAATGCCTCATAATACATTTCAGGTAATCCATTATAATCTTTTAACTTAAATTTTGAATAAGCTAAGTTATCAATCAATAAACTATATAAATCTGGAGTGTCTAATGATAAATTTTCTTCATTTAATCCAATTTTATAATTATTAATAGCTTCTTTATAATTTGCACTATTTTGATAAGCCTTACCAATGTTATTTAAACAAGTCGCTTTAGGATGCTCTTCTGCGTTCAAACCATTTTTCTCAACTACTTTTAATGCTTTTTTATAATATTCAATAGCTTTTTCGTAATCACCTGTCTGATGTGAAATTACACCCATCATATTGAGGACATTAAAAATTTTTTGATAATCTTCAGTGCTCTTTAAAATACTATATGCTTGTGTTAGAGAACGATCAGCACCTACATAATCCCCATTATTAAATTGTACTATACTTATATTATTTAAAACATTCCCAAGGTTTAATTTATCATCTAATTTTCTAAATAATTTTTCAGCTTTCAAATAATAAATAAAAGCACTGTCATTATCAGATGTGTTTTTATAATATCCCGCTTTGTAACGGTATACTTGTGCAAGATTAATAGTGTCTTTGCTTTGTAATGAATTATTGAGTAATAAATCTGAAGATTTTAAAAAATTATTCCATTTTTTGAAATTATAAAACCCTAAAGAGATTTTAAGAAGCTTTTCTCTTGTGATAGAGTCATTCTCTTTATTTCTTATAATATTAAAAGCTTTTTGATAAAATATTTGCTTTTTAACATCTGAAAAATTATTGTTTTCTGTATTATTCAAATAAAATGTTAAGCTATCGAAATTATTATTTTCGACTTTTTGTTGTTGTTGTTTTTTTGTACAACTAAATAAAAAACACAATAGAAATAAAATGTAATATTTTTTCAAGTCTAAGTAACTTTTTCCAAAAATACTAAACTATTTTCACATAAAAAAACCATCAATTTAAATTGATGGTTTAATATTTTATCCTAAAAAAAGTTTTTAGTCTGTACCTGTAGTTTTTACGCCTTTATCTCCCCCTGTTTCAGAAGCATAATCTGTCCCTGTAGTTTTCACTGCTTTATCTCCTCCAGTCTCATTAGGAGCAGTAAATGATGTTAACACCATCATTAAAGAAAACAATCCGATTATTAATAACGATTTTTTCATAATTTCTAAGTTTTATATTTTTTGTTAGACTTCGTGTTACAAAAGCCATTTGATTTACCATCAACTGTTTGGGGCTTTTACAGGACAAATCTACTGTAGCATCCGAGTTCTGTTGGTATACAATGTAGTGTATGTGGTAGATGTATGCCATTTGTGAGTGAATGAATGGCAAATTAGGGTGAATGGCTGATTTATAAAACCAGGTAGTTTTACGGGGTGTAAAATAAAATATTTTAAACTTAAAATGCTCTAAATCAATAGTTTATAAAATATTTTATTTATACTAATGTAGTTAGTCGGTTTTTTTTGCAGATAAACTTTATTTAAAATCGCAACGAATTCTAGAAACCTAGTTCTGTATCTTATCGTTTTGAACAAAGAATAGATTAAAAAGTTTCAGATTCAGCAAAGTTTAATCTTTTTATAGGGGTAATATTCAAGTTGGTTATTGACTTACAAGGGAATTTTTATATAAATCGTTGTGCCTTTATTTACTTTTGAAGTTATTGAAAGTATTCCTTTTAACGATTCCATTCGTTGTTGCATGTTTAGTAAACCTATACCTTCTTTTATTTTTTCTGAATCAAAGCCAATTCCATCGTCAGTTATTGACATACATAGCTGGTTTTCGTCCATAGTAAGACAGATAGTGACTTTATTTGCCTTAGCGTGTTTGTTACTATTGCGCGTTGCTTCTTGAATAATGCGGTACAAATGCATTTTCATTTCGCTAGAAATCAAATCCCAATTAATAGTTTCATCGATTTGGAGTTCGTAATTGTTTTTTAAATGACTGTTTTGTTCGGCAACAAACTGCTTTAAAAGTGATATAAAACTGTCTCTTCCTATGAAAAGCTCTTGATTTAGATCGTGTGAAACATGTCGTATTTCGTTTTCAATATGATGAATATCTTCAATATAAGTCAAACATTTATTAATAGTTTCCGGATCGTTTTTCTTAGACAACACAAACAAATTAAGTCTTGTACTGGCTAATTTGTTCATAATACCGTCGTGGAGTTCTAATGCAATGCGTTTTTTTTCAATTTGACGCGCTTCTTCTACTTGTGCTTGTTGGTTGAGCATAAGATGGTAAATTTCTTCGTTGCCTTTTTGTTGAATTTGTAACAACTGTAACTCTTTTTGTTTGGCACGTTGTCTATAAATTACAAATAGCAATATAACGATAAGTAAAACACTTGATATTATTGAAGTTAACACCCATTTTTGTTTTATAGCGGATTCTTTTTCTTGAATAATTTCGTCGGTCTCCAGTTGGATTTTATAGAATTGATTGCGAGTTTTACGTTGATCAAATTGAATACTATCATTTTTTTCATGGTATTCTTTGATATATTGTGGTGCTTTATTTTTATTGACGAAACCAGCATGACTTAAAGCTGTTAAATAAAAATACGGAGCTTTAGACTCTTTAGCAAGTTGTAGTGCTTTTTCGGAATACTTAATTGCATTAATTGTGTCTTTTTGTCTAAAATGATAATCAGATAGATAAATGTAACTAATTGCCTCTTCATTTTTAATTCCTAAACTATCAAATATTTTAGCTGATTTAATAAATATAAAAGGTAACTCTTTATATTGTTTCAATTGCATTTGCGAATACCCTTTATTAATTAATAAATAGGCATAAGTTAATATATCTTCATTCGTTTTTAATCTATTTGAAAGCGCTTTATTAAAATAATATATCGCCTTTCTGTATTTTTTTTGTTCTTTATAAGAATTTCCAATATTATTTAAACTTGTATTAATAAAATCGAATTTATATAATTTTGGAGATAATTTTAAGTCAATTGCTAACCTTAAAGCTTGATTATGATAAGTAATAGCTTGATCATAATGCCTCAAATTATGAGCAATATTTCCCATTCTAGTTAAAACACTATATGTTAATCTGTCAGCTTTTCTTTTTTTTATTATGCTATATACTTGATTAGTTGAAAGTTCAGACCCTAAATAATCATCAACATTGTACTGAACTATTCCTTTATAGTAATAAACTCTAGCCAGTCCTTCACAATCATTTGTTCGTTTATAGAATTTTTCAGCTTTAGCATAATAATAAAATGTACTGTCGAATAATTTAGTATTATTTTTGTGGTAACTTGCTCTATATCTACAATACCTTGCTATATTTAAAGTGTCATTTGCTTCATTTGATTTATTATAATGAATTCTGCTTGCATCATAATACTTTTCTCCATTTTTTATTTTGCTAAAATTCAAAGCTGTTTCACACAAATACCACCTCACCACACTATCATTCCTCCTCAAATTAATCAACGAAAACGCCTTCTCATTCCATTTATCTCTTTCTTCAAAAGACAACGAATCATTCCCCGCAAACTTCAAATATTTAGTAATAGAATCATTATTAGCATTAGCAAGATTGTGCTTGCCTTTGTTATTACAACTCAAAAGCAATAATGCCAACGAAAAATATATATAGAAAAGATTCCGAATCATATAAATTATTTTCTTTAAATCAAATATAAATATAAGTCAACTTTCTTTTATGATGCATCTTATTTATTAAAATAAACCAACCAACATGAAAGAAAAATTATCGAAACTAATACCACTAAACTCAAAATACGGGAAACAACATTGCTTTTTTTACAGAGCAACAAATAGCCAAAAATTACTGTAGAAATGGCAATAAAAACATACATCACTATCATTTTATCTCGATGAGGTATACTTGCATTGGTTTGAATTGCCATTTTATAAATGACTATTAAAATAAGTGGCAAAAATTCTAAAACTTGAATTCTATTGTTGTTACTTGATTTCATTTTTAAGTATTTTTAGATATCAAACAAATAGAAACATAGCGCTAGATGAAATCGAAATACAAATTTTGGCAGGTATTCGGCTATGTTTCTATTTTAAAAACTTTTTTAATATGATTTGGTAAATTTAAAAAGGCGGTTACAATAAAAATTACAGTTTTTCTGTACATTTTTACTTTTCAAATTTCGCATCCCACGCGCAAGCTGCTATCGTCCAAAATAACATTGCACCTGGATGTATAGCAAATATGCTTGTTTTTTTTTATTGAAGGAAGTTAGTGATCCGATTTTTAAATATACAATCCATTGTTTTAGAGAAGATGTAGTATCATATAACGCCCTTAATTGGAAGGTTTTTGCTATACATCCAGGTGCAATGTTATT
>JANNCY010000225.1:0-13283 GCA_031387085.1 Flavobacteriales bacterium
GTTGAACCAATTGCCCTTCTTGAATAGAAATTGACGAAACTTGACCATCAATTGCAGCTTTTACCACAGTATAACTCAAATTTAATTTAGCAGCTTCAAGCAATGCTTTTGCTTTACTAATATTTGCTGAGGCAACACCAATTTGCTTTTCTAAAACATTAGTTTTTGAAATAACAACGTTTTTTTGTGATGCAATTGCTTTTTGCTGATCAATTAAAATTTTCACTTGATTTTCAGCTTCTAATTTTGCAGCTTCCGCTTGTTCAAATTGTTGTTTGGTAATCGAATGATTTTTGTACAGATTATTGTAACGTTCGAAATCATTACTAGCTCTTCGCAATCTGATTTTAGCGGTTTCGATACTTCCGTTTGCCGATTGTATGTTGGCATCCGAAACGGAAACTCCTGCTTGAGCGGTTCCAATATCGGCTTTAGCCACTTCGAAACTACTTTCAGCGGAAATAAGTGCTGCTTTGGCTTCTTCTACTTTTACTAGATAATCGCTATTGTCGATGACAAAAAGCGTATCTCCTTTTTTAACCAAATCGTTATCTTTTACCAAAACCTTGGTAATATAACCTGAAACTCTTGGGATAATAGGGTTCATTTTTTTTGCCACTTGTGCGTCATCTGTCGTTTCGTGAGAAAGTGAGTGAATGTATTTGTATCCACCGTAAATGCTACCAAAAACCAGCATAACGATGAATATTAAAGTGAATTTTCTATTGGTGTTTTTAGCTTCTGCCATGATACTATTAGTTTTGAGTGATGTTTAATGAGTTGATTAATTTTCCGGAAGCGAATTGCAATTCGTAGTATTTTTGAGCTACATCGGCTCTGGATAATGCCTGATTTATTTTGGACTGGAGTTGCTCGTAATCGGCTTCCAGTAAATCATTGGTGGTAGAAAGACTGTTGTCGTATTTGTCTTTTACAATGCGGTAATTTTCGTTAGCTTGTACGACGGCTTTGTCGTAAACCGTACTTTGTTTTAAAGAAAGCTTGTAGTTTTCGTTGGCCTGAAAAACTTCTTCTTTTACTTGGTCGCTCAAATATACTAGTGCCAATTCGGTTTCTTTTGCTTTACTTTGTGCCAGTTTTACTTGTTTACTGTTTTTAAAAAGGCTTGTGATATCGTACGAAAAGCCAACTCCGAAATTCATGGCATTAGTAACTGATAGAGCATTTCCCAATTCGAATGCGATGTAACCACCAGATAAAGATAAAGATGGATAGTAATTTCCCTTGGCAATTTTAATGGCACTATCTGCGGCTGATTTTTTTAGTTCTAAGGCTTTTAAATCGTTTCTTTCTCCAGATGTTGAGGTTTGGTTGGTTAACATGTCTTTTTTAACCGCTTCAATATCGATATCCACTTCAGTGTTTTCCTCCAATTTTAATAGCGTTACTAGTTTATAATTCGCAATAGCGGTATTTTTCTTTGCATTATCAAGAGCTAATTGTACGTTAGATTCCTGCAATTGTGCTTTTAGTAAATCATTTCGGGCAATCAAACCGTTGGCTTCCATGGCTGTGAAATCGTTTACTCGTTGCGATGTCGATTTCAAATTATCTTCAATTAACGTTACCATTTGTTGTGCTTTATACAAACTGGCAAAGAGTTCGACTACTTGCAAACCGATTTGCTCTTTAGAATGCTTTTCTGTGAACGATTCCGATTGGTACAGACTTTCCGACACTTTGATGCTGTTTTTCAATTTAAAGCCATTAAAAATCGGCATGGTTGCGTTTACTTGTCCTAATAGCAAATGATCGATTTTCAAAGGTTCAGATGAACCCGAATTGGAATTATTATTAGATTGTAAATTCGAATACACTTGCGCACTCGACAAACGTAAATATTGTCCCGATGCTTTTACATTCGGATACAAGTTGTCTTTAGTGTTGTCTAATTCCAGTTTGGATGTTTCGACTTTGGTTTTGGCAAGAGTTGCTTCAGTGCTATTTTTTACAGCAATTTCTATTGCTTCTTTGAGTGTCAGCATTTTTTTCTCCTGAGCCTGACTATTTGAAATCGTCATGATAAGAAAAGCTAAGAGTGCTATTTTATTAATTTTCATAAACTAAAAGTGCTTTTATGGTTCTTTGAATGTGTTGTGTTAGGGTAGTCGCAATGTAATTGTTGTACTCTTCTTCGGTTTTCAGATTAAAAATCTCCAAATAGAACGGTTTGTTCATGTGAAAATGGAAATACGTTCCCATAATAACAGGAGGAATTAGTGCTACATTGATGTTTTGTTGAAACTCTCCCGATTCTTGTCCTTGATGAATGATTTTCTCGAGGGCTTTCAGATTGTATTTTTTCACTTCGGCAAAACTTTCAAAGTTGAGTTCCCTTTTTTTCTTCGAAAATTCAAAATGGAGTATTTGATATACGCAGCGGTTCTTATTAATTCTACTGATGTAAAGTTCAATCATTTTGTCAATCTTGGCGGAAGGTGAGATGTTCTCAGTATACAAACTTTCCAATTGCAAACGCATATCGGAAATTCGGTAAATCACCAACGATTCTAACATCTTTTCTTTCGAACCGAAGTAGTAGGAAATCATCGCAATATTGATATTGGCTTTTTTGGCAATATCCCTAACGGATGTTCCGTCAAATCCTTCTTCTGCAAAAAGCTGTTCGGCTACCTGAAGAATCTCAATTTGCTTATCATTAAATTCAGTCATAATTTCTATTTAAATAAATCAAGCACAAAGTTAAACGATTGTTTAAAATAAACGTTTGTTTAAATTTAATTTAACGTTTTTTTAACGCCAAAAAGAGTCATAGAGGATATCTATACTGAATATTTAAATAATTAATTACCAATTATATAAAGTACTATAACTAAAGTATAGTTTGGATAAAATTATCAATATTGTGAATTCCGTTTTTTGAAATAAATTGAATGAAACTACTGCCAATAATGGCTCCTTTTTGGTGTTTTGTAGCTTGTTGAAATGTGGTTTTGTTGCTAATTCCGAAGCCAATTAGTTGTGGATTTTTTAAATTCATGGAAGCAATTCTTTCAAAATAATCTAATTGATTTTCGTCAAAATGGTCCTTACTCCCTGTTACACTCGAACTGCTGACCATATAAATAAATGAATTGGAGTTGGCATCGATTAATCGGATTCTATCTTCTGAAGTTTGTGGTGTTATTAGGAAAATCATAGCAATACCGTAGCTTTCGAAGGTTTTTTTGTATTCGGAAAGGTAGATTTCTAGTGGTAAATCGGGAATTATCAATCCGTCAATGCCTGTTTCGTTACATTTTTTTAAGAAATCAGCTACTCCAAATTGCAAAATCGGATTAAAATATCCCATAATAATAAGTGGGATTTGAACTGTTTGTCGGATATCTTGCAATTGTTCAAACAGCAAAGTTGTGGTCATTCCATTTTTTAACGCTTGTGTAGAACTGGCTTGAATCGTTGGTCCATCTGCTAAAGGATCACTAAAAGGCAAGCCAATTTCTATCAAATCGACCTTGTTTTTTTCTAGATTTTCAATTAAACTTTTAGTGTCGGCTACATTAGGAAAACCTGCTGAAAAATAAATAGATAGTATTTTTTTTGGTGTAGCTAACTTTTGTTGAATTCGCTTCATGACTATAAATTAAAATAATTAATATACGTATTCAAATCCTTGTCGCCACGACCCGATAAATTGACTACTATGATATCTTCTGGTTGGAATTTTTTATAATGAAAAACAGCGAAAGCATGTGCGCTTTCAATGGCTGGAATAATGCCTTCTGTTTTAGCCAACGCCATTCCGGCTTTCATCGCATCTTCATCAGTTATCGATATAAACTCAGCTCTTTCCGTTTGATGTAAATGCGCATGCATTGGCCCAATTCCGGGATAATCCAATCCTGCGGAAATAGAATATGGCTCTGTGATCTGCCCATCATGAGTTTGCATTAATAGTGTTTTACTTCCGTGGATAATCCCCATTTTTCCGAGGGTGGAAGTTGCAGCACTTTCGCCAGAATGAATTCCTTTACCAGCTGCTTCTACGGCAATTAATTTTACCTTTTCATCATCCAAAAAATGATAAAAAGCACCAGCAGCATTGCTTCCGCCGCCTACACAAGCAATAACGTAATCTGGATTTGAACGGTTTTCTTTCTCTAGTAATTGACTTTTGATTTCTTCTGAAATGACACTTTGAAAACGAGCGACCATATCAGGATAGGGATGCGGACCAACAACAGAACCAATAATGTAAAAGGTGTCTATCGGATTGTTAATCCAATCACGAATAGCTTCGTTGGTTGCGTCTTTCAAGGTTTTAGAACCTGAACTTGCCGGACGGACTTCAGCGCCAAGCATTTTCATTCGTGCTACGTTTGGTGCCTGACGTTCAATATCAACTTCGCCCATGTATACAATACATTGCAAGCCCATTAAAGCGCATACGGTTGCTGTAGCTACGCCGTGTTGACCAGCGCCAGTTTCAGCTATGATTCGGGTTTTTCCAAGTTTTTTGGCGACTAAAATTTGTCCAATGGTGTTGTTAATCTTATGGGCACCTGTATGGCATAAATCTTCTCGTTTTAAGTAAATTTTAGTGTTGAACTGTTCCGATAATCGTTTGGCGAAATACAAAGGGGTTGGTCTTCCAACGTATTCTTTTAAAAGCGAATGAAACTCCTTTTGAAATGAAGGTTCTGCTGCTATTTTCAGATATTTCTGGCGCAATTCTTCCACATTGGGAAATAGCATTTCTGGAATGAATGCACCTCCAAATTCGCCATAAAAGCCATTTTCATTTACGTTATATTTTGAGTTCATGGTTGTTGTTTTATTTGTTGGATAAAATTCTTTAATGTTGTTTTATTTTTCAATCCGGGTTCAACTTCAAAACGACTGTTGAGGTCGATAGCGATACACTTTTTTGCGTAGTTTTTTTTAAGAAATAGATTTAAATTAGTTGTGTTTTCTAAACCAATTCCTCCGCTCAAAAAATAGGTTTTTTCTAAATGATAGTTTTCTAATAATTGCCAATCAAAGGATTTTCCATTGCCACCGTATGCAGCTCCTTTTGTATCAAAAAGAAAATGAGTACAACTATCAGAATAATTATTTAAAATACTAAAATTAAACTCTTTAAATAAATTAAACGCTTTTATCACTTTAAGTGACTGTTGTTCTATTCTTTTACAAAATTCAGGAGTTTCATCTCCGTGAAGTTGGATAAAATCGAGTTGATACTCTTTCGTTTTTTGTATAATTTCTGAAAATTCTGCATTGACAAAAACGCCGACTTTCTTGATTTCAGAATTTATTTCAGGCAGATTGTCTGTAACATATCTAGGTGATTTATCATAGAAAATGAAACCTAAATAATCAGGTTGTAATGCTGCTATATCCGTTATATTTTCTGGGAACTTCATTCCACATATTTTAATTTGAACCGCCATTTTATTTATTATTTATGAATTCTTCTAGACTTTTACCAGGATTATCTGTTTTCATGAAGTTTTCACCAATTAAAAAACCATCAAATCCGTGTGATTGTAATAGCAATACATCGTCTTTTTTAGTAATTCCGCTTTCGGAGATTTTTGTAAACCCTTTCGGAATGTGCGTTATTATATTAATACTGTTTTGTAAACTCACTTCAAAAGTTTTTAAATTTCTATTGTTAACACCAATAATATCAATACTTGGCATGATGCTTTTTTCTAATTCGGCCACATTATGCACTTCTAAAATAACTTCTAATGCCAATGAAAGTGCAAACTTTGATAAGTGTTTGATTTGTTCTTTAGTCAAAACCGCAGCAATTAACAGTATCGCATCCGCACCACAAGACTTGGCTTCCAACAGTTGGTATTCATCGATAATGAATTCTTTCCGCAACAATGGTGTTTGAACGGCGGCCCGAGCTAAAAGCAAATCGTCTAAAGAACCACCAAAAAAAGTGGTGTCTGTTAGAACTGATATTCCGCCAGCACCAGCATTCTCATAGCCTTTTACGACTTCTTCTACAGAAAAACTAGTGTTAATGGTTGCTTTTGAAGGTGATCTGCGTTTGTGCTCTGCGATGATTCCGAAAGGAGAATTTAAAATCGATTTGCTTAGTGAATTCGTTTTGGAATTGAATAAGTCAGAATTCTCCAATTGAGCTACCGAAATAATGCTTTTCTTCAAAGCGACTTCTCTTTTTTTATGAGCGATTATGGTATCTAATATGGTCATTAGGCTTGGCTTATTTGTTGGAGTTTTTGTAATTTCTGTAATGCTTTCCCAGATTGTAAACTTTCTTTGGCTTTAGTAAATGCTTCTAAAACAGTAATGTCTTCAACTGTTGCAATCGCTAAAGCGGCATTGGCACATACGACATTTTGCTGTGCATCAGTTCCATTACCTGATATGATATTCATAAAAATAAAAGCTGATTCTTCAATCGATTTGCCACCCTTAATATCCTCAAAATATAATTTAGTTAAATTAAAATCACTAGCATTTACGATGCATTCCGAGTTTTTGGTTATAATTTTAGCATCGGCAGTTAGCGCTATTTCATCATAGCCATCCAAAGCGTGAAGAATCGAATAATTGACATCGGTATTTTGATATAAATAGGCGTACATTCGAGCCAGTTCTAAACTAAAAACACCCACTAATTGATTCTTTGGAAACGACGGATTTACCATAGGTCCGAGCATGTTGAAAAAGGTTTTTACTCCCAATTCTTTTCGAATGGGTCCGACATTTTTCATGGCAGGATGAAACAGCGGCGCATGAAGAATTGCAATATTTGCGTCTTCAATACATCGTGTTAGAAAAGCTGTATCATTGCTGAATTTCACACCCAATGTTTCCATTACATTACTCGAACCAGAAATGGAAGAAACGCCATAATTTCCGTGTTTTGCTACATGAATGCCACTGCCTGCAACGACAAAGGAAGCGAGCGTTGAAATATTGAACGTATCTTTTCCATCGCCACCTGTTCCGCACAAATCGATAGTGTTGTATGCTGAGAAGTCAATCGCAATGCAGAGTTCCAACAATGCTTCCCTAAATCCGGAAAGCTCGTCAATGGTGATGTTTCGCATCATATAAACGGTCAGAAAAGATGCAATCTGACTCGGATTGTATTGTCCGGAAGAAATGTTTACTAAGACAGCTTTAGCTTCTTCTTTCGACAAGCTTTCGTGATTGATTAATCGATTTAAAATTGTTTTCATAGGTTACGAATTAATCCAGTTTTCTAAAATTTGTTTTCCATTTGGAGTCAAAACGCTTTCAGGATGGAACTGAACGCCTTTTACATCAAAGGTTTTATGGCGTAACGACATAATCTGGCCACTTTCATCAACGGAAGTTATTTCTAAAACGTCGGGAAAATCAACAGGATTGACCACCCACGAATGGTAACGTCCGACTTCAAATTCGTTGGGAAGATGAGCAAAAATAGGTTCATCAGTAACAGTAACCGTTACTTTCGTAGCGACTCCGTGAAATACTTTATCCAGATTGATTAGGTTACCACCGAATACTTCTCCGATAGCTTGTTGGCCAAGACAAACACCGAGAATGCTTTTACTCGAAGCATATTTTTGAATAACGGCTTTTAATAAACCTGCTTCTTCAGGTATTCCGGGTCCAGGAGAAAGCAATATTTTATCGAATTTTAGCAATTCGTCCAACTCAAATTCGTCGTTTCTATACACCGTTACTTCGGCATTTAAAGCTTCTAAGTAATGGACTAAATTGTACGTAAAACTGTCGTAATTGTCGATGACTACTATCTTTTTCATTTTTTTAGATTAAATGGTTTCAGCAACTTCTAATGCTTTGTTGAGTGCTCCTAATTTATTATACACTTCCTGTAATTCATTTTCTTCGGTGGAACTTTCTATAATTCCGGCTCCCGCTTGATAATGCAATTGATGGTTTTTAGATAGGAAAGTTCGTATCATAATGGCATGATTAAAATTCCCTTCAAAGTCCATGAAACCTATTGCACCGCCATAAAAGGTTCGGTTCGTATTTTCGATTTCTTCGATGAGTTGCATGGCTTTGTGTTTGGGAGCGCCCGATAACGTGCCTGCGGGAAATGTGTTGGCAACCAATTGCATCGAACTTCCATTTAATTTTCCGGTGACTTTGGAAACCAAATGAATGACGTGTGAGAAAAACTGCACTTCTTTGTACTTTTCTACTTTTACTTCAGTGCAATTTCGGCTCAGATCGTTGCGCGCCAAATCGACCAGCATCACGTGTTCGCTATTTTCTTTGGCATCTTGGGCTAAATTTTTGGCTAGTTCGGCATCTTGTTCGTCATTTCCGGTACGTTTAAAAGTTCCGGCGATGGGATGTATTTCGGCTATTTTATCTTTGATGACTAGTTGTGCTTCGGGAGAAGAACCAAATATTTTAAAATTCCCATAATCGAAAAAGAACAAATAGGGAGAAGGGTTGATGTTGCGCAAGGCACGGTAAACATTGAACTCGTCGCCTTTGTAGGCTTGCGAAAATCGTTTGGATAGCACCAACTGAAACACATCACCACGATGGCAATGTTTTTTAGCAAGCGTGACATTCGATTGGAATTCGGTATCGGTTAAGTTGGAAACCGAACTTCCTACTTTAGAAAAGGTATAGCTGGCAAATGATTTGATTTGTAAAATTTGCTCTATTTCAGCGATATTATTTTTATTATCGATGCTGTGGCAAAACAAATACGCTTCGTTTTTAAAGTGATTGATGGCGATAATGTTTTGATACACGGCATAAAAAACTTCTGGAATTTCCAGATTGTTTTGCTTTTTAGTTATTGCGATTTTTTCAAAATATTGAACAACGTCGTAACTCATGAAACCAAAGAGTCCATTGGTTATGAATTTAAATTGTGATTTTTCTTGTTCGAATTGCGATGCAAATGTTTCGATTATTTGCGGAATGTTCGTTTCGGAAGTAATGGTTATTTTTTCAGAAGTATCATCTGGAAAGTTCGTAGTTATGGTATTGTTTTCGATTTTTATGGATGCAATCGGATTGCAGCAGATGTACGAGAAACTGTTGTCGGCAGTATGGTAATCGCTGCTTTCGAGCAACAGACTGTTCGGGAATTTGTCTCTGATTTTGAGATAAATACTCACAGGAGTAATCGTATCGGCAAGTATTTGTTTAAAATGGGTATGTAAAGGGTACTTCTTCATAAGTTTGATTTTTAAAATAAAAAAAGGGCTTGTCGTGATTGACAAGCCCTTTTTGATATTTAGTTTAAATATACTAATAGTAGACTATTTCACGACGTTTGACGTAAACTATTCCACCACCAAGTATTGTTTAATGTATTGTTCATTTTGTGTATTTGAATTACAAATGTAGCAAATGAAATTAGAAATCCAAATTTAAGTGTAATTTTTATTTTAAGATGGTTTGCAAAAAGGATTGAAGTGAAAAGCCCACAGCGAATGAGGAACGAATGAGCGAGGACTTGTAGCGGAAAGCCTGACCCAAAGTGCAACGGAGGGATTGCCTCACTAATTTTAATATTTTTCAGAGGTGTTCAGCGAATGCTTTGCATTTTGCCATAAAAAAAACCTTAAAGATTTCTCTCTAAGGTTTTCTCTTTCATAGCAATATTCCCTATTTAGAACTGTAGGTTAACAGTTAATTCAAATTCATCTGAAATGGTTTTGTCACCTAAATTATCGAAAAAACTTCCAGAACCATATTTTATTCCGTATTTCGTTCTGTCAACTTTAAGTGTTGTAGTTGCGGTGTTATCTTTAACTGAAAGCACAAAAGAAACCGGTGCTGTTACGTCTTTAATAGTCATATCGGCTGTAACATTGTAGGTGTTGTCGTTGTTTTTAGCAATGGTTTTAAATGTTAATTTAGCAGTTGCGTAATTAGTAGTTCCGAAGAAATCATCGGCTTTTAAATGCCCTTCTAATTTTTCTTTTCCTTTTCCAGCTTGTAAGTCGGTTACAGCGATTGATGTCATATCTACCGTAAAACTTCCACCTTTTAAAGCATTGCTTTTAAATACTAACGTACCATCGGCAAAGTTTATTGTACCTGAATGTTGTCCGGTAACTTTTTTACCAACCCAGTTGATTTTACTTTTTTCAACGTTGATTTTTTTGTTTTGAGCTATAGCAGTGGTTGTTCCTGCTACTACTAATAAAGCGACTGCGATTGTTTTTAAATTTTTCATTTTGATTTTCTTTACTTGTTATTGATTATAAATTGATAAATAATTCTTCGTTTGATTTACGCACTTTAGCGTAATGTTGAGTGGCATCTTCTGAATGACGGTAACCTATTGTAGCTACCACAACAGCATGCAAACCTCTTTTGTCTAATCCTAGGATGGTATCGAATTTTTCTGGTTCGAATCCTTCCATTGGAGTGACGTCAATTTTTAATTCGGCTGCCGCATTCAATAAATTCCCTAATGCTAGGTAAGTTTGTTTTGCGGTCCACACTGTTTTTTGATCTTCGGTTAAGGCATTGATTTTCGTTTTCATAAAATCGGCGTAACCTTGAACGCTTTCTGCTGGAATTCCTCTAGTTTCTGTAAGGGTTTTGATGTAATTGTCGATCTGTTGATTGCCAAAATTAGTTTCAATAGCAAATACAATTACTTGTGAAGCATCAACAATTTGAGTTTGTCCCCAAGCGGCGGGTTGTAATTGCGTTCTTAGTTCTGGATTTTCGATAATTAAAACTTTATAAGGTTGTAATCCGTACGAAGAAGCTGATAAACGGATGGCTTCTTTCAGGATATCCAAATCGGCTGCTGTTACTTTTTTAGTAGTGTCAAATTTTTTGGTGGCGTAACGCCAATTGGCATCTTGGATGAAATTGCTCATAGTGTAGTGTTTAAGGTTCTGTATTTTTCTAGTAAGTTATTGAGTTGTGATAGTTGTTGTGATTCTAAATTAGAAGCAAACAATTGTTCGTGTTGTATTACTTTGGGATCCAATTCGGTTAATAAATGCAAGCCTTTTTCTGTGATGGCGACTTCCATCTTTCGTCGGTTATTCGGACAAACATTCCGAGTGACCAACTCTTTTAAAAGTAACTTATCAATAAGTCGGGTAGTGTTGCTGCTTTTTGCAATCATGCGATCTTGAATCACGCACATGTTGGCTGGAGTTCCTTTCTGACCTCTTAAAATACGCAATACATTGTATTGTTCACCCGATACATCGTAAGGTTTTAATAATTCACTAAACTTATCATTGATAACGTTTTGTGTGTACATAATATTGAGTATTACCTTCTTGGCAATATCCAATTCAATGGTACTTTTTATTTCGTCTTCAATTTTCATAATTGTAATTACAATATTTGTACGTACAAATGTAATGCTTTTTATATTTGTATATACAAATGTCTGTTATTTTTTTGTTAAATTTTTTGAGGTGCTTTTTTGTTGGTTGTTGGGATTCATCTAAAAGTAGTATTTTTGAGCCGAGACCTGCTGGTCGACTCGAAGCTTTAGCTGAACAGGCGAAGCAATAGTACGAAGTAAAAAAAAAATGAAATATGAATTTATCACAAGAAGAATGGGTTTCACAGTTGAATGCCGATACAAATGCTGTTATTCTGGATGTTAGAACCGATGATGAATGGAACGAAGGTATTATTCCGGGAGCCATTCAAAATGACATTTATAAAGGACAAGGTTTCATTTACCGATTGGAGGAATTGGACAAGTCAAAGAATTATTATGTGTATTGCAAAGCGGGAGGAAGAAGTGCACAAGCTTGTAGTATTATGAATCAATTGGGATTTGAAAACACCTATAATCTTATGGGTGGATTTATGAATTGGTATGGAGACATTGCAATTCCATAAAAGCATTTTTTTATTGCATCATTTATAAATGACAGAATTATGCAACAAAACAAAAGAATTATACAACAAATCGGATTTAAAGTTGGCTAATTATGGAAAGTATATACTCATTGTTATACTTTAAATTTATGAAAAAAATATACTTGATTACCTCGATTATTATACTTCTTACGCTTGTAAACTGTCAAAATAAAGACAAGCAGGCATCGGAATCAGAATACGATTCAGATACAATTGAGTCAAATGAGGTTACTAATAATCCCAATTCAATTCAAACTGATACTTCTGGTGTTAATTTACCAGATACTATTGCTACTAAAACGACAACCATAACAACCGATTCGTCCAAAGGGAAATTTGCTTTAGCAGAAACAAAATGGAGATTGGTGGAACTCAACGGAAAAGAAGTAAAAAACACCTCCGATAAAGATTATTATATCAACTTAGATTCTAAAAGCGGAAAATTTGCAACCTATGCAGGTTGTAATAGTTTTAATGGTAAATACGTAATGAAATCGGCTAACAAACTAGCATTTTCAATGATTTCAGGAACAAAAATGGCATGTCCTAACATGGATTTCGAGAGTAAATACATCAAAGCATTAGAAAGTGTTGATAACTATATGATAGAAGGAACCATGCTCCACTTTCACAAAGGAAATAGAAGTGCTTTAGCGAAGTTCGAAGCGATTAAATAATATTTTTGATTGAATTCCCTTGACTTTTTATCAAGAAATTCTACAATTAAAGAGAAGTTGGTTAATGCTTTTTTAAAATCACCTTTTGGTATCTACTAACAATTACCGAAGGGTGGTTTTTATATCAATTGTGTTCAATAGCTGAAATTTTTTGAATTCTTTATTACCTTTACAAAAAAATTGATGCCCAGAATTCTCGCTATTGATTACGGAATAAAACGAACCGGAATTGCCGTTACCGACGAATTACAAATCATTGCTTCGGGTTTAACTACCATTCCATCGACAACAGCCATCACTTTCCTTACCGATTATTTTGCTAAAGAAAATGTTATAAAAGTCCTTATTGGCGAACCAAAGCAAATGAACGGTCAACCTTCGGAAAGTACAGTTATAATAGAAAAATTTGTAACACAATTCAAAAATGCATTTCCAGAAATAAAAGTCGAGCGTGTCGACGAGCGATTTACATCCAAAATGGCAATGCAAACGATGATTGATAGCGGATTAAAAAAGAAACAACGTCAAAACAAAGCATTAGTTGATGAAATTGCAGCCACTATAATGTTGCAGGATTTCCTGACTAGAAAGATGTTTTAATTCTTTAAATTATTTTTCCAAACTCCTTTCTTCATTTACTAAACTATTTATTTTTTGCTTACTTTTGCCGAAATAGTACCGAATACAATAGTTAAAAAATGATAGTACCCATTTATGGTTATGGCGACCCAGTTTTGAGAA
>JANNCY010000011.1:0-12176 GCA_031387085.1 Flavobacteriales bacterium
TGTTACAAAAGACGTTGATAATATTACTCAAACAACAGTTGTCGGAATTTATACTGGTCCATGTCGTCCTCCTTATTTATGTGATTTTATTTGGACAGTTGAAGCAATTGATTCAAACGGAAATCTGATAGGAACAAGTAACCCAACCGTATTTAACTTTTAATAATTCAAGGGTAACAATTGTAGACCCTAATTGATATAACACTATAAACAACTTAAAAACATTAGAAATCATGAGAACATTTATTCAACAAAACAGAAAAAACATTGGCTTTTTATTCCTTTTCGGATTAACAATAATTGGTTGCTCGCCACCAGCTCCACCACTGCCTCCGCCACCATGCAGTACAGTAAATACTACTTTCAGTCAATTGTACAATAATGTAGTAGCACTGCCGGGACATCAAAACACCAACACTTTTGATACCGAAATTCACGAATATACTTTTACTCTTTCGCAAAATAAAACGATTTGTAGTATCGGATATCAAAGTCAACCCGCAATAGCAGCCACACCGTATTTAATGGAAATTGTCGATCCATCCAACAACGTAATTTATTCTGGAAACCATGTTTTTTCATCCGCGAATACCAGTTATGTTTCGATTACACCAACTATAATAATTGCCAATCAACCTTATAAAATCAGACGAACAATATTATTTGTTAATGCTGGAAACAATTTTGCAAATCTTGTTGGACGAGTGGTAAACCAACCTGGCGCCTTAGTAAGTTTTCCTCAAACATTTGGAATCATGACCATCACCAACGCTAATTTTTATCAAAATGGCGGACCGCTTTTGAACAGAGGAATTCCACATATCGATTTTGCCTATTACTAATATCCTTTTTGTCCCAAGTTGATTTGTTAGGTTAATTAGTTTGGAGAAAGTGGTGGCTTGTTCACCACTTTTTCTTATTTTTATAATTCCTAACCAAAACCTTTTGATTATGAAAGAATTAAAATTAATGCTTATTGTTTTACTGTTTTTCTTTCATCAGAATTATATTGAAGGTCAAACAAAAGTAAAAGACACCATCACCCGAAGAACTTCTATTGGTTATGATAAAAAAGGAAATCTCGTCACTTTTAAACCCGAAACACCTCCATTAATTCAAGTCGCGGGAGCACCTCCAGCTAATTTTAGTTATTTCTGGGAATTGGGTGATGGAAGTTTCAGCAAAGAAAAGGAACCCAAAAAAATCTACAAAAAAAATGGTGAATACAAAGTCAATTTGGCGGTAACCAACAATTACGATAACGGAAAACCTCCTAAAACACGTCCGAAAACTGTTGCCGTTACTGAAATTACCGAAACAAAATACGATGAAATTGCATCTATTGAATCCTTAGATGGATTTCATCTTTTCAACAATAGAGAACCCGTTCCCGAAGAAGAAATGGTCGTAGTTATCAGTTATCAAAACCTGTTGGATTATGTGGCGAATGGAAAATTGTATCTTTTTTACAACGATAAGGAATTCAAAAAGAAAAACTTTGAACTACTAGAAACCCGAACTCATTTTGGCGAAAGAGAAGTTATTGAAAACGGAATTGCTTGTGTAGATGAGAAAAATAATTCCAATGAAAATGTAGCTTCCATTGCTGTTTCGCCCTCTTTTAGCAAATCATTTTCCAAAGACGAAGAAAACTTAGAACTCACTTTAGCCGAAAGCAAAGCACTCTTTTCAGACGTTAAAGTTTTTGAATTTGATGGCATGGATGCTAAAACAACACGGAACATGTTCTTTACATTCCGAACCACTCCCGAAATGATCAAAGACACCAGCGCCATTGTAAAAATGCGTGGCGTTTATGTTCCCGACAGAAGTTACAAAAACCACAAAAAGAAAACGCTCGAAATGGAAATAGTAACTTCCCACGATCCCAATAAAATGTCGAGTAACGGAACTTTAATGAACTACCGTTTGGTGCGAATGAAAACACTCAATTTTAAAACACGTTTTCAAAATGATGGTGAAGGTCCGGCAAGAACCATTCGTTTAGAAACAGATATTGCCGATATGTTTGACAAAAAAACCTTGCAAATTGTTGATTCGTATCCCAAATGTCCGATTTGTCCGAAAGGAGAAAACGTTACATACAGTTGCATCGATACCTTAATTAAGAAAACCCAAATTCATTTTGTTTTTAGAAACATTTACCTTCCTGGAAGCAATCAAAAAAATGTAAAAGAACGTGACAGCACCAAAGGATTTGTAAAATACACGATGAAATTTGCAAAGGATTTCCACAAACAACGCACTCGAAGCCGAACTGCTATTATCTTTGATAAAAACGAACCGGTAATTACCAATTATGCGGTAACACGATTCAAAATGGGTTGGTCCGTTGGTGTAAAAGCAGGTTATAATTTGTTCCCCGATTTAGAGAATTCGAAAAGCTATTTCGTCTCTGCTACTTTGTGTCCATACAAATCGTACCGATGGTATTGGCAAGTTGAATTGCAGAATAGTTTGCATTCCTATATTGCTGAAAATAGTGTCACGGATGAAATTGTAGGTAACAATGCCGGAATTCCACCTCAACTACACCGCACTTACAAAGTCCGAGATTTCGAAAATTACAATTTAGAATTTCCGGTTTTGATACGTTACAACATCAATAACTTTATCGGAGTTGGAGCGGGAATCCAAGTCAATATCAATCCTTCCCAAAAGGAAAATAGTTATGAAAAAGAAGAAATTTACGAAGGACCTAACGATAATTTCTTGCTCAATTCTAGAGAAAGATCAAGTAGTTCTTCTGATTCTTTTGCTTCGTTTAAATCGGGTATTTTGTTTGATCTAACAGGAGGCTTTGCTAGAATTGGTCCGAGTGGTGGAATTCGGTATGTGGTGAATTTCGAAAAAAATTTTAATTATTTACAATTTTATGCGATTTGGAAGTTTTAATTCTCGACAACGCTTTAACTCATGGGAATAAAAAAATATTGGTATTTATTTGTTGTATTTCAACTCGCTTTTTCGCAAAGTTCGAAAGTTACTTTAGAAGATAAAATTTACAAAGCTATCGATGTTTTTGTTGCGAATCCAACAACAGAAAACCTAAATAAATTAGAAGTTTCAGAGAAAACATTCCTTCCAAAATCAAAGTCTCAATGGTTGGCATTCGTCATCTTACAATGCAACAAAGCGTATTATGAAAACCAATTAGGACTTACCAAAAAAGCCATTGCGAGTTATGAAAAAGCGTGGCAATGGTATCAAAAAAAGCAACTTTCAGATTATGATATAGTCGAATCGTGTTTGCAACCTTTGGGCAATTTATACACGATTATTGGCGATTATGACAATGCCGAAAATACCATCAAACAGTATTTTTACATTGCCAATTTAACAAACAATCAGCAGCAGAAATACGCTGCAATTTTGAATTTATCCAACGTGTATCAAAACAATGGAAAAGTAAATGAAGCTATCGATTTATTGAAGAAAACGTTAGCAACTGAAAAGTTAACTTCGACTCAAAAAGGCATTTTATCAAACAATCTAGGAGCCAATTATCTCGTAATCTCCAAATCGGATGCCGCCAAAAAAGCCTTTGAATTATCCGTAAATTTATTAAAATCTGACAGCACACAATCGGAAAACATATCGAATGCCTATCGGAATTTGGCTAAGATTTACACGCAACAACTCGATTATAATTTGGCAAATTACAATATCGAAAAAGCATATGGTGCCTTTTATAAATCCAAAAAATGGGAACCCAGAAAAGAAGCAAAGTTGTATTATGATTGTGCTTATTTGTTTTTTGAACAAGGAAATTACGATGCATCTCAAAAATTTATCGTTGACATTTTCACGCTCTTAATTCCAAATTACAAACGTTACGATGTACTGGCAAACAAAAAATCACTTTATGCTGAAACCGTTTTATTAGATGCCTTTGATTTACAAGCGGCCATTTCTTTGGCGCAAAATCAACCGGAAAGAGCATTGGAAAATTACCAATTGTCATTTTATATGGAAGACCTGTTTCAGGCGCTTTTGGTGTATGAAAATTCGAAAATTATCAGTCAAATTCGAAATCGAAATCGCACGGAAAAATGCATAGAAATCTATTATTCGTTATTTAAAAAAGAAAAGAAAAAAAGTTATCTCGAAAGTGCATTTTTACTTTCAGAACAAACTAAGTCAGCCGTATTAAAACAATTGCTTTTAGATAGTAAAACCAAATCCAGAGAAGAAAAATTAATAAGTGAACAACTTCAAAACTGGAATACCGTCATTTTAAAGGAACAGCAAAAATTGGATAAAGCCGATATCTCAAAAATTAACGAAGCCATAAAAAAGCAAAATGAATTGATGCTGTTATTGAAATCGAAAGAGACAAATACAGTAAACAAAACGAGGGAATTAAATCTAAACGCTTTGTATTCCAAATTAGAAAAAGACAATGCGATAATGGTCGAGTATTTTGTTGGTAAAGAAAAAAACTATTCGTTTACTTTGGAAAACAATGCCATAAAACTGCAAATGATGTCAGAAAAATTAGAAGTTAATTCGGTAATTCGTGGCTATCTTTCACTTTTTAATGACGCAAATGCTATTGCGAACAATCCAAATAAATTCAATCAGAAATCGAATGTGGTTTATACTTTATTACAACTTCCAAAAAAAGCTAACCCTAAAAACCTCATCCTAATTCCCGATGGCGTTTTAAATTTTCTGCCTTTTGAATCGTTAATAACGCAACAATCTTCAACTTCCAACTTTGCTAAAATGCAGTATCTACTAAACGATTTTAAAATTGGATACAGTAATTCGGCTGATTTTTATTTGAATACGATTCCGTTTCAACATCAAAAAGAAAGTGTTTTAGGCGTTTTTCCATTATTTGAAAACTCCGATTTAGAGCTTACTTTTTCTAAAAAAGAACTTCAAAATATAAAAACCAATTTCGACGGAAACTATTTGAAAAGTACAAAAGCAACCTTTGAAAACTTCAAATTAAATGCGGCAAATTATTCGATTCTTCATCTTTCTACACACGCTTCTTCCGGCGATATTGTCGAACCAGCCAGTATTAAATTTTATGATCAGGAAATCCTGTATTCGGAATTATACCACTTGGATATTCATCCCGATTTGGTGGTTTTAAGTGCTTGTGAAACGGGAATTGGGAAACTCTATAAAGCAGAAGGCGCAATGAGTGTAGCACGCGGATTCCAATTTGCAGGCGCTCAGAATTTATTGTTTTCGTTGTGGAAGGTTAACGATTATACCACTTCTGTTTTTATGGATAAATTCTATTTAAATGTAAAAAAAGGGCATTCCTATTTCGATTCCAATCACCAAGCGAAACTCGATTTTTTAGCAGATGAATCGATTTCAAACGCCAAAAAATCGCCGTATTACTGGAGTGCTTTTGTGTATTATGGAACATTAGAAAATCCACATTCAAAGTCCAATTATTTCTTTTGGATTTCAGTTATAGTTGGATGTATTGTTGTCGTCGTTTTAATTTGGCTATTTTTGTCATTTCGACGAAGGAGAAATCACATAATCTAAATTACTTGATGAGATTTCTCCTTCGTCGAAATGACAAAACAACTACTAAATGGAAGACTTTCAAAACACTCTTAAAAAAAACCACTACAAAAAAATAAACTTCAAGGTTTCTAAAACCCAGCATTTAGTAATCAAAGCGACTATCAACGGAATCAAAGGCAACTTCATTCTCGATACAGGAGCCAGCAACAGTTGTGTCGGATTTGAAAGCATCGAACGTTTCCAACTCAAAGCCGGAAAATCAAAAACCAAAGCGGCAGGAGCCGGAGCAACAGGAATGTTTACCCAAATCGCCAAAGACAACACACTGCAATTGGGTAGATGGAAAAGCACAGCGTTTCATTTGGTAATATTCGATTTATCGCACGTCAATACTGCTTTAACACAACACAAAGCCAAACCCGTTCAAGGCATTATTGGCGCCGATGTTTTATTGGAAGGTAAAGGTATTATTGATTATTACAATCACTGTTTGTATTTGAGGTAGTTATTTTTTCTTATACGAAACATACGCAATCACAGTACTCACAATCATCAAAATGCCTCCCAAAACAAACGGCGCTCCCGCAAACTGAAATGGCGCATCTTTGTGTGTAAAATAGTAAAAAACCATACTCATCATTGGTGGTCCGATAATCGTTGAAGCACTCATCAAACTCGACATCGTTCCCTGAATTTCACCTTGCTCATTCGCGGGAACTTGCATCGAAATTACGGCTTGCATCGCAGGACCTGCAATTCCACCAAGGCAATACGGAATCAAAAACACAAACATCATCCAGCTTTGAGTGGCGATTGCAAACAAAAACATTCCGATAGAATACAATGCCATGCCGACGTAAATGCTCTTTTCATTCCCCAGTTTCGGATTGATATAGCGAATCAGAACGCCTTGAACAATTCCGACTAATAACCCAACAACGCCAAGTGATATTCCGACCATCTTCTCATCCCAGTTGAATTGGTACATCGTAAAATAACTCCAATTACTTTGCACCGCATGCGACGCTACATACAATATAAAAATCGAAGACATCAAACCAATTAATGACGGATGTTTTTTAAGATTCGCAAACGCACCAATCGGATTGGCTCTTTTGATATCAAATTCCCTTCGGTTCTTTTTCGACAGCGATTCGGGTAAAATAAAGTAGCCGTATAAAAAGTTCAGCAAACACAAAACCGCAGCGGCATAAAACGGAATCCTCGAACCATATTGTCCGAGCAATCCTCCAATCACAGGCCCGATGATGAATCCGAGTCCGAATGCCGCGCCAATCATCCCAAAATTTTTCGCCCGGTTTTCTGGCGTACTCACATCGGCAATGTAAGCCGAAGCAGTTGTAATGCTCGCTCCCGAAATTCCGGCAATAATTCGTCCCACAAAAAGCCACGTAATCGTTGGTGCAAAAGCCAATAACAAATAATCCAATGTAAAGGTAAAAAGCGAAATCAATAGAATAGGACGTCGTCCAAATTTATCACTCAAATTTCCAATTAGCGGAGCAAAAATAAATTGGGTTATCGCATACGCAAACGTCAACCATCCACCCACTTTCGCCGCTTCACTAATATCGCCGTGAATGAGTTCCTGAATCAATTTCGGAATCACCGGAATAATAATTCCCCATCCCGTAATATCAATCAACATCGTAATAAAGATAAATCCGATTGCTGCTTGTTTTTGGTTTTTTTTACTCACTATTTACTATTGTTTTTTGGGTGTTCGTGAATCTTCGATTTCATAGTTTTGATTTTTTTGGCGTGCCGCTTCGTCGTTCCTCCTCAGGTCGGGCTTTCGCTGCAATCTGTCATTGCGAGCTTGCGAGGCAATCTCTTCATGCCAGGATTTTCGCTCTATCCCTCACGCGAAACGCAAATAAACAAAAAATCCCGTTCAGTTTCCTAAGCGGGATGAGATTCTTCCTTCGTCAAAATGACAAAGTTATAGTTTTATAGTTCCAATGCTCTTTTCACATTGCCATCCATCAATAATTCTTCTGGTTTTTCCAACGCTTCTTTTACCGCTACCAAGAAACCAACTGACTCACGTCCGTCGATAATTCTATGATCATAAGATAAAGCGACAAACATTACCGGAGCGATTACGATTTGACCGTTTTTCACAATTGCTCTTTCCACTACATTGTGCATTCCTAATATCCCAGACTGTGGTGGATTGATAATTGGCGTACTCAACATACTTCCGAAAACACCTCCGTTAGAAATGGTGAATGTTCCGCCTGTCATTTCATCAACCGTGATTTGTCCGTCACGCGCACGAATTGCCAAACGTTTGATTTCAGCTTCTACGCCACGGAATGATAACGTTTCTGCACTTCGCATCACGGGAACCATCAATCCTTTCGGACCTGAAACGGCAACCGAAATATCACAGAAATTATAAGATATTTTTTCTTGTCCGTCAATCATTGAATTCACGTCTGGGTACAATTGTAATGCTCTTGTTACCGCTTTGGTAAAGAACGACATAAAGCCCAATCCTAATCCGTGTTTGGTTTTGAACTCTTCTTTGTATTGTTCGCGCAACGCGTAAATTGCGGTCATGTCTACTTCGTTGAACGTCGTTAACATCGCAGTTTCGTTTTTAGCGGAAACCAATCTTTCGGCTACTTTACGACGCAACATCGATAGTTTTGTTCTTTCCGAACCACGGTTACCACCAGTTGGTGTTCCCATAGAAGGTACTGCATTTACTGCATCATCTTTTGTGATTCTTCCTGCTTTTCCAGTTCCGACAACGTCAGCAGGTTGGATGCTTTTTTCGTCTAATATTTTTTTGGCTGCTGGCGATGGATGCCCCCCAGCCACCGAAGGGGGAGTTTGAGCTACTGGTGTAGCTACAACCTCTACTTTTTTTGTTACTTCTGCTACAGGTTTATCATCAGTTTTTGGAGCTTGCTCCCCCTTTGGGGGTTGGGGGGCACTAGTATCAATCAAACACACTACAGCACCAACGGCAACAGCGTCGCCTTCTTCCGCTTTTAGCGTGATGATTCCGCTTGCTTCTGCTGGTAATTCTAGTGTTGCTTTATCAGAATCTACTTCTGCAATGGCTTGGTCTTTTTCTACATAATCGCCGTCTTTTACCAACCAGGTTGCGATTTCTACTTCTTTTATCGATTCTCCCGGTGAAGGGACTTTCATTTCTAAAATCATCTGTATATTACTATTGTGTTGTTTATATTACTCTAATAAATTTTCTATCGAAATATCTTCATCTATTTCTTCCCAATGAATTCCTTCTCCTTTACCAATTAATCGCCATTTATTCAATTGTTCATCAGTTGCTTTTCTCAATCTTGGAAACCATTCTAACGGAATAGACAATTCTCGACCATCTTCTAAAAAGACAATCATTTTAGAATTTTCAAAAGCAATCTTAATTGCATTTTTCGATTTGTTAATTGTTAAAAAACTCATCCCATTTTTGTATTAAAAGTTCTTGATTTTCTTCAACTAAATTACGAATTTGTTTTAATTCTGAAGCATTAAATCCTGATGACTTAATTAATTCTACATTTTCAATATTAAATTTAGCGGTTCTTTCAGCTTTTTCAACATGAATATGCTTTGGTAAATGTTCATTACTGTAGAAGAAAAACCTAAATCCATCTATGTAAAAAACAGTTGGCATTATTGAAACAAATTTTTATCAAAAACCATTCGTATCGCATCAGCATGACGTCTTCTGTCACGTGTATGACTTCCTGCTGCTGGTGCTGCGTAGGCTTTTAGCGACGCCAATCTCCATTTTACCAAATCGAAATTCATCAACATAAAGCTGTAGGCTCCCATGTTTTTCGGTTCTTCCTGTGCCCAAACGAAATCGTCGGCATTCGGATATCCTTTGATAATTTTTTCCAATTGCTCAACTGGCAATGGGAACAACTGCTCGATACGAACCAAAGCTACGTCATTTCTTTGTAAATTTTCGCGTTCTGCCAATATATCATAGTAGAATTTTCCGGTAACGAAAACTACTGTTTTTACTTTTTTCTTATCTACTGAATTGTCGTCAATTGTTTCTTGGAATTGTCCGTTGTACAATTCTTCTTGAGTCGAAACGCAAAGCGGATGACGCAACAAACTTTTTGGTGAAAACACGACTAACGGTTTGCGGAATTTCGTTTTCATTTGTCTACGCAACAAGTGATAGAAATTCGCTGGCGTGGTGCAATCGGCAACGTACATGTTGTGACGCGCGCACAATTGTAAATACCTTTCCATGCGAGCAGACGAGTGTTCGGCGCCTTGTCCTTCGTAACCGTGAGGCAACAACAGAACGATTCCGTTTTGGTTGTTCCATTTGTCTTCGCCACACGAGATGTATTGGTCGATCATGATTTGGGCTCCGTTGGAGAAATCGCCAAACTGTGCTTCCCAAATCGTTAAAGCATTCGGATTCGCCAACGCATAACCGTAATCAAATCCCAAAACACCATATTCGGAGAGTAAGGAATTGAAAATATTGAACTTCCCCTTTTTGCCTTTTACCGAGTTCAAAAGAATTACTTCTTCTTCGCTGTCTTCTACTTTTACAACGGCGTGACGGTGTGAGAAGGTTCCTCTTTCTACATCTTGACCGGAGATACGAACATCATATCCTTCGGTTAAAAGCGTTCCGTATGCTAAGGTTTCGGCTGTTCCCCAGTCGATAACGTTGTTATCGTACATGGTTTTTCTGTCGTTAACAATCTTCGAGATCTTGCTGATGAATTTTTTGTCAGAAGGCAACGTAGCAATTTGAACAGCAATTTCTCCCAATTTCTTTTTATCGAATTTGGTATCGACTTTCTTCAACATTTCATCATCAGAAACTTGCACGAATCCTGTCCATTCATCTTGCATAAATGGTGTTATGATGGTTTTGTCTTTCTTTCTTGATGCTGTTAGATTTTCGTCGAGTTTGTCTTTGTAGTCATTTTCGATTTTTGTCAAATACGCCTGATCTACGATACCATCGATGATTAATTTCTCTGCATAAATGTCTCTCGGATTTTTATGTCGTGCAATGATTTTATATAAAACGGGTTGTGTAAAACGAGGTTCATCACCTTCGTTGTGTCCGTATTTTCTGTATCCTAATAAATCGATGAACACGTCGCGACCGAATTCCATGCGGAAATCCAAGGCAAATAACATTGCGTGAACTACTGCTTCGGTATCGTCAGAATTCACGTGAAGTACTGGCGACAAAGTTACTTTTGCCACATCGGTACAATAGACCGACGAACGTGCATCTTGGTAATTGGTAGTAAAACCCACTTGATTGTTGATAACGATGTGTATCGTTCCACCTGTTTTGTAACCATCGAGTTGCGCCATTTGAACAATTTCGTACACAATTCCTTGTCCGGCAACTGCCGCATCACCGTGAACGGCAATGGGTAATACTTTAGAGAAATCGTCTGGGAAATATTTATCTTGTTTGGCACGTGTAATTCCTTCAATAACGGCACCTACGGTTTCAAGATGCGAAGGATTTGGTGCTAAATTGATGTTGATTTTTTTACCTGATTTGGTTTTTCTAGCGGATGTTAATCCTAAGTGGTATTTGACATCGCCATCGAAATATTCTTTATCGTAATCTTTCCCGTCAAATTCGGAGAAGATGTCTTGTGTTGCTTTTCCGAAAATATTGGCAAGGATGTTCAATCGTCCGCGGTGCGCCATTCCCATTACGAAATGCTCCACGCCTTTTTCAGCAGCAGCTTCTATTAATGCGTCTAAAGCGGGAATAATGCTTTCGCCACCTTCGAGAGAAAAACGTTTTTGACCCACGTACTTGGTGTGTAAAAAGTTCTCGAAAGAAACCGCTTCATTCAGTTTCCCAAGAATATGTTTCTTTTGGTTGGCATCAAATTTTGGTTGGTTGTCGTTGATGTTGATGCGGTCTTGAATCCACTGAATTACATCTGGTTTCCTCATGTACATGTACTCGATACCAATGTGTTGGCAGTAGACGTTTTTAAGATGCGAAAGGATTTCTTGTAAGGTGGAAGGTTGGTAACCTAATATTTTTGCCGCTTCAAAAACGGTCGTTAAATCGGCATTGGATAATCCGAAATTTTCTAAATCTAAATTTGGAGTGTAAATTCTTCTGTCACGAACGGGATTGGTTTCGGTAAAAAGGTGACCACGAGTTCGGTAGCCATCAATTAATTTTAAAACGTTAAACTCTTTTTGTAGTTTTTCAGACGCTTGTCCACTTACATTACTTTGAGAAGCATAATTAGCAATTTGTTCTCCAGCATTATCTTCATTAAACGTTTCCATGCCGAAGTCGAAACCTTGGAAAAAAGCCCTCCAACTTGGCTCTACGCTGTCTGGATTTTGAGAATATTGTTCGTATAAATCGGCGAAAAATTGAGTATGTGCTGCGTTTAAAAAGGAAAACCTATCCATATTTTTGATAATAAGAAATCGAGTAGTTAAAAAATCAGCACAAAAGTAAAATAATTATACCAAGCTTCCAATGTTTTTTCTACTTTTATAACAGGAAATTAGCACAGCTAACTCCCGTGGGAAAGAAATGTTTAGGAAAAGGAATTACGGTTTCGAAACCAAACCTTCATCCATTCTCTTTTTAAAACCAAAAACGCTACTTGTTCCGA
>JANNCY010000038.1:0-3053 GCA_031387085.1 Flavobacteriales bacterium
GTTCCAAACAAATTTTAACCCTTTTTTTTAACTTTTTTTAAGGCGTTGGTTTTGTGGAGGTTGTTGGTTTTTTTTTGTTACACAGAGATGCACGGAGAAAGCACAGAGAAACACGGAGATTTTTTAGAGCGTTTGGGTGAGGAAATTTTTTTTGAAAATGTCTTATGAAAGACCAAACATTATAACCTAGCCCTGATTGAAATGGAAATACTTTTGGTTGGCGCCCTTTAGCAAACCAAAAGATTGGAATGGAAAGCAGGACAACTGGTGTGGGAAAAAGAAAATAGGTGCTTCTAAAAATTAATCAAAACGAATGGATTTGGCGGGAGAAATCTTAGTGATAATGTACGACGGAATCAACAAAACCAATAAACAGATAAAAATAGTTCCGACGTTAAGTGCCAATATGTAACCGATATTAAAGTAAACTGGTGCTGTGTTTACATAATAGCTTTCGGGATTAAGCTGCACTAATCCGAAATAATGTTGAATGGCAATCAACCCAATTCCGATAAGGTTTCCCCAAAAAATGCCACGTACGATTAAGTAGGCGGCGTTGTAAAGAAATATTTTGCGAATCGTCCAATTGTTGGCACCTTGTGCTTTAAGAATTCCGATCATTTGGGTGCGTTCTAAAATGAGTACCAACAATGCCACCACCATATTTATAGTAGCGACAATAATCATAATTATCAATATGACCAGTATATTAAAATCGAAAAGATGCAGCCATTCAAATATGTAATAATACTTATCGTTAATAGATTGGGTGTTTAATGTGGATGCTGTTTCGCTGTACACCTCATCCGATTTTTCTTTAATCTTCGTAAAATCGTCTATAAAAACTTCGAAAGAACCCACTTGATCGGGCGTCCATTTATTGATTCTTTGAATGTGTCGAATATCGCCAAAAACATAAGTCGCATCGAACTCCTGAAAACCCGAATTGAAAATACCAACAATTGTAAACCGTCGTGATTTTGGCATTTTGTTGCCTTCCTCTTTCATAAAGAAAGTGTTGAACGATTCGTTTAGTTTTAAGTTCAGTCGATTCGCCAGATATTGTGAAAGAATGACTTCGTTATTTAATTCGCTTGTGAGATTTGGTTTTCGTCCTTCTACAATATATTCGTCAATGTTTTTCCAGTCGTAATCTTTTCCAACACCTTTAAACAAAATACCTTCGAAAGCGGTTTCCGTTCTTATCATTCCGTGAATGCTTGCCACACCCTGAATGTGTTTAATTCCTTCAATCGAATGAAACTTCGGATAAAACTTTTGATGCAGCGAAAGAGGGTCTGTACTCACATCGGATTGGTTATCCGTATAACTCGATATGATGATATGTCCGTTGAACGCCGAAATCTTTTCCCGTATTTTCTCCTGTAAACCAATTCCAGTCGCCACCGAAATAATCATCATAATCATTCCAATTGCAATAGCGGTAATTGCAATTTTTATAATTGGTGCAGAAATACTACTTTTATACTCTTTGGAAGTAATAAGTCGTTTGGCTATGAAATATTCTAAGTTCAATGTCGTTTTGTATTTGGAACAAATATACAGAAAGTTTTTGCCACAGATTACACAGATTAGCACAGATTAAAAAATCGTTTTATGAGATATTTATTTATTAGTTGTTTGTTATTTTTGGGATGTTTGTTTGGTGCTTCATGCAGAAGTTCATCTAAAAACCTCACCCCAACTCCCGAAAAGTCGGGACAAGCTCTCTCCAAAGGAGAGGGAGTCGGAACTGAAAATACAACAAAAGAAATTAAAACCGGCGCGGATAATTATGCTACTTATTTGCCTTTATTGAAAAATAAGAAAGTGGGGATTGTTACTAATCAAACCGGAATTCTCTCCAATCAAATTCACTTAGTTGATTTTTTATTGGAGCAAAAAATAAACCTTCAAAAAATATTCGCTCCCGAACATGGTTTCCGTGGCACTGCCGATGCCGGCGAACATGTAGTTGATGGAAAAGATACCAAAACGGGATTGCCAATTATTTCCCTTTACGGAAACAACAAAAAACCAAAGCCTGAGCAATTGGCTGGACTCGACATTTTGATTTTTGATTTGCAGGATGTTGGCGCGCGATTTTACACTTACATCTCTTCGTTACATTATATAATGGAAGCTTGTGCCGAAAACAATATTCAACTCGTAGTTTTCGACCGACCGAATCCAAACGGAGGTATTGTTGACGGACCAATTCTCGAAAAGGAATTCACCAGTTTTGTGGGAATGCATCCGATTCCGACGTTGCACGGAATGACAATCGGCGAATATGCGCAAATGATTAACGGCGAAAAATGGTTGAATCCTTCGACAAGCTCAGGACAAAGTATTCAATGTAATTTAACTGTTATTCCGTGTTTGAATTACAAACGAGAAATGGCGTATTCTTTACCTGTAAAACCTTCTCCGAATTTACCCAACAACCAAGCCATTAATTTGTATGCGAGTTTGTGTTTGTTTGAAGGAACCAATGTAAGTTCGGGTCGTGGGACGGAAAAGCAATTCCAGATTTACGGCTCGCCGTTTTTACCAAAAAGCGATTTTAGCTTTACTCCAGTTTCGAATTTTGGATCAAAAGATCCTATGAATAAAGGATTATTGTGTTATGGTGAAGATTTGACTACGATTCCGAAAGTAACCAAATTAGAATTGAAATGGCTGATTAAAGCCTATCAAAACACAGCAAACAAATCGAAATTCTTTACCGATTTCTTCACCAAATTGGCTGGAACTAAAAAGCTACAACAGCAAATTGAAAGTGGTGTTTCTGAGAATGAAATTAGAAAATCGTGGGAAAATGGATTGAATTCGTTTAAGGAAATGCGCAAGAAATATTTGATTTATTAAAGCGGTAACTTCTTTTTCATTGCCTCTACTATATTATACGCAGCTGGACAAATAGCTACATTCTTCAACGTTAAATCGGAAATCTGTTGGAATTTTTTTCTATCGGTATGCGGGAACTCGCGACACGCCTTTGGTCGTACCTCGTAAATCATACAGTAATTCTCAGCATCCAAAAACGTACA
>JANNCY010000039.1:0-18934 GCA_031387085.1 Flavobacteriales bacterium
GTTCCAAACAAATTTTAACCCTTTTTTTTAACTTTTTTTAAGGCGTTGGTTTTGTGGAGGTTGTTGGTTTTTTTTTGTTACACAGAGATGCACGGAGAAAGCACAGAGAAACACGGAGATTTTTTAGAGCGTTTGGGTGAGAAAGGAATTTAAAAAACATCTTACGAAGCAGTTTACGTCTTTTATAGCCCCGATTGGAGCAAGCTGCCGCGCAGCGCGGAAAGCGGGACTAATAGTGTAAGAAAAGAAAAAGCTGTGCTTCTAATTTTTCTTATTGAGTTCAGTAGCTTTTTTTTCCCAGGCTGAAGTAAGTTCATCGATATCAACTGGGTTTGCCGATTTTTGTTCGACTAATCTACCTCTATTAAAAGCGCGATATAATATGGTTTCAATAAGAAAATCTTCGTTGACTTCATAAGGAGCGTACTTTGTTTTTAGGTTAATATCAAACAAACGCGCCGTATTGTTTGACCAAAACGCTTTCCAACCGCTTTTGTAATCCTTTATTAAATCGAAAGTTGAAATTCCGGTTTGACGGTAAACAAGTTTTACTAATATCTGCCCCTGTTTTCTGGATAATTTTTTGAGTCGTGCCTTGAACTCATTTTCCATATAGTCCTCGACTATTTTGTAGTATTTCCGTTTGTCTCTATTGGATTTGAGTTTGTTCATATTGGCGTTTAAAGCAGTCATCTTTTCTGCAGCTATTTTAGCATACGGATACACTTTATACACTCGATTTTGAAGTAAAAGAAATTGTTTTTGAGCTTCGGGATCTAATTTTCCTTTATAGATATATACTTCTTCTAAGAGAATCGTCTCATCTAAAATAGAATCATTTTCTTCATTTTGGGTTTCCTTTTTAATAGGTTCAGTTGTGGAAACCTGTGAAAATGACGAAAATGAAAGTAACAATGCTAAAGTAACGATGAGATATCTATTCATAGGGAATATTTTTTTAAGCAAAAATATGCAATTCGCTTAACAAGTGTAATGCCAAATTTATATTTTAGCAAAAAAAATATTTTATGGCAACTAAATCAATTTTAACCAAATCATCTCTGACATTTTTAGAAAACTATTTGAATAATGCGTCTCCAACAGGCTACGAATCAGAAGGTCAAAAACTGTGGATGAATTATTTAAAACCGTATGTTGATACTTTTATTACCGACACCTATGGAAGTGCTGTTGGAATTATAAATCCAGAAGCCAAATACAAAGTGGTTATTGAAGGCCATTCGGACGAAATTTCATGGTATGTAAATTACATTACAGACAACGGCCTTATATATGTTATTCGAAACGGAGGTTCTGATCATCAAATTGCACCTTCCAAACGAGTTAACATTCATACCAAAAAAGGCATCGTAAAAGGTGTCTTTGGTTGGCCAGCGATTCACACCAGAATTGCAGGAAAAGAAGAAGCGGCGTCATTGAGTAATATTTTTATTGATTGTGGATGTGCTACTAAAGAAGAAGTTGAAAAACTCGGAGTTCACGTAGGTTGCGTAATTACTTATCCCGATGAATTTATGATTTTAAACAAAGATAAATTTGTTTGTCGCGCTATTGACAATCGAATGGGCGGATTTATGATCGCAGAAGTAGCGCGGTTATTAAAAGAAAATAAAAAGAAGCTTCCGTTTGGATTGTACATTGTGAATTCGGTTCAGGAAGAAATTGGACTCCGTGGTGCCGAAATGATAACGCAAACCATAAAACCCAATGTAGCTATTGTTACTGATGTTTGTCATGATACTTCAACTCCAATGATAGAGAAAAAAACGCAAGGTGATTTGCAAATGGGTAAAGGTCCTGTTATTGCGTATGCGCCAGCTGTTCAACACAATTTAAGAGATTTAATTGTAGCCACTGCAGAAGAAAACAAAATTCCGTTTCAACGCAATGCGACTTCACGTGCTACTGGTACCGATACCGATGCTTTTGCTTATAGTAATGGCGGTGTTGCTTCGGCTTTGATTTCGTTACCACTTCGCTATATGCACACAACTGTTGAAATGGTGCACCAAGATGATGTAGAAAATGTAATTAAGTTAATCTATGAAAGCATCCTTAAAATTAAAAATAACGAAACTTTCTCGTATTTTAAATAAAAGAAAAAGCCTCTTAAAATATAAGAGGCTTTTTTTTGATTGATGATTGTTTTGCCTGTTCGCCGTTGGCTCGGTTAATTTTTTTATGAGTTTTTTAAGGCTGATATTGCTTCCGTTGCTTTTGATAATTCAGCATATTTCAGAGCGGTAAATCCTTTTTCATCTTTATCATCTACTCTGGCTCCTTTTGAAATTAAAAGGGAAATAATTTCAACTTTATTAAAACGTGCTGCAATCATTAGTGGTGTCATTCCGTTAGAAGATTCATTTACATCGGCACCGTATTCGATAAACTTTTTAACCGATTCGGTATCTCCTTTCATAATGGCTACACAAAGTGGTGTTCCAGTGTAGGTTGTTACTTCTACTTTTGCTTTTGGTGAATTAACAGTTGAAGCGAAAGTTACATTTGTAAAAGCTACTAGAGCTAAACCTAAAATTACGATTGTTTTTTTCATGATGATTGTTTTTTGATTGATGATTGATTATTTGTTTTTTGATTTAAGTAAGACTTGGTTTCATTTTAATTGTTACAGTGGCTTACTTCCTATAACATTTATTTAACATTCCGTTTTTAAATTATGATTTTAAAGATTTTTTATCAAATGCAGCATTTTTAAGTTCTTCACTTTTTAAAGCATTTTCATATTTTTTGATTAATTCAAAATCCAATGGAAAAGCTTCATCTGTTGCTATACTTTCAATAATTTGATTGTCTTCTTTAATTACCTCTTCTATGGTTCTATCTTTAATAAGAGGATAATAAAATTCGTCTTGGTATTCTGTGATTTTTTTGTCCTCTGCGATAGTTTCTTCTATTGATTTAGAACTCAAAATAGTATAAGTAAGACTAACTTCTGATTCTGAAGTAACTTCAGGTTTTTTTAAAGTACTTTCGAAATTAGATGAAACAGATTCTATATTTGATTCTGTTGCGGCTAGATCTGAATTTTGATCTTCTTTTGCAATTCCATTAGCAACTGTTGTGTTAACAAACATTGTGGCTAAAATTCCTAAGTATGCGATTGTTGATTTCATGATTGTATTTTTTTTTATATTAGTAATATGTTGATTTTATTGATTATGTTTTTATAACTATTAATATTCTATGCAAATATATATCTATTAAACAGTACGTTGTATTACATAGTACTTAATTTTAACAATTTTTTAACATTTATGCTTTTCATTCTTAAAGTATTTATTTTAAAACTATAAGACTAAGATGGCTAAATTATGTTACAAATGAGTTTTTAAAATAACATAATTTTAACAAAAAAAGCCACGTAACACGTGGCTTTACAATGATAAATAAAAATATTTATTTCGTTAGAAAAGCTAAAACATTTTGTTCAATACGTTCGTTTATATTGGATATATCTGCTTTAACAAATTTTTCTCCAAGAATGTTTTCATACAACTCAATATACCGTTCCGAAACGGTTTCGATATACTCTTCGGTCATATTTGGAATCTGTTGTCCTTCTTTTCCTTGAAACCCGTTTTCAATTAACCAACGACGAACAAATTCTTTCGACAATTGCTTTTGCTCTTCTCCCCTATCTTGTCTGTCTTGATAACCATCTGCATAAAAATAACGAGAAGAATCGGGAGTGTGAATTTCATCTATTAACACGATGATACCGTCTTTGGTTTTTCCGAATTCGTATTTGGTGTCGACTAATATCAATCCACGTGATGCTGCAATCTCAGTTCCTCTTTGATAAAGGTCTCTTGTATATTTTTCTAAAACTAAATAATCGGCTTCCAATACAATTCCGTTTGCTAAAATAGCTTCGCGCGAAATATCTTCATCATGTGAACCATTATCCGCTTTTGTTGTTGGTGTAATGATTGGTGTCGGAAATGGATCATTTTCTTTCAATCCTTCTGGCATTGATACTCCACATATTGTTCTTTTTCCCAAAGCATATTCACGAGCCGCATGTCCGGAAAGATAACCACGAATCACCATCTCTACTTTAAAAGGTTCGCATAAATGTCCGACTGCCACATTGGGATCTGGAGTTGCAATCAACCAATTTGGAACAATATCTTTAGTTAATTCCATAAATCGTGTCGCAATCTGATTTAGAATCTGACCTTTGTACGGAATTCCTTTTGGCATTACTACATCAAAAGCGGATAATCTATCGGTAGCGATCATCACTAATAATTCATCATTAATGTTATAGACTTCTCTGACTTTCCCTCGGTAAACTGATTTCTGATTGGGAAAATTGAAATGAGTTGTAGTTATTGTATTCATTATAGTTGTGTTGTGAGCTGCAAAAGTAATTCGTTTTTTGGGAATATAAAAACGAATTATAACACCGATTTTCTAATTATAGCATTGAAAAGTTGGTATCCTAATAACCTTCTGAGAAATTTCATGAAATTGGCATCAAAACCTATAGTATATCTTGTAAAGTTTTTAGATGGATTCTCGGCAATAGCATATACTTTATTAATTATGGTCGGAAGTAAATTGGAATTCTTATTCGACTTCTTTATCAAAAGCTCCGATATTTTATACATCAATTTATTGTAGGATGGAATTGTAGTTTCCTCTGATTTAGTTACATTCTTTTGAAAATCGGTTGGCGCATTTCCAAATTGAACGGTACTTACCTGAATATTAAAATCCATTAACTCATACGCCATACACTCGGAAAAGCTTTCTACCGCCTGCTTTGTGGAATGGTAAAAACTTCCCAAAGGTAAATTCACCAAACCGGCAACCGATGTAATATTGATAAACTGTCCTTTATTTTGTTCCCGGAAAACCGGAATAAAAGCACGGCAAATTTTTACAACACCCATCCAATTGATGTTAACGATATTATCAATTTTTTTGTCTTCCGATAATTCTACAAAACTTCTGTAACCAACACCCGCATTATTAATAACGACATCAATTTGTGGATATTCTTTTAAAATTTCAGTTTTGGCTTTTTCAATACTTTCCGACGAAGTAACATCCAGTTCGTAGCATTTGATATTGGGAACATCTTGAAGATCTTTTCCCTCCTCTAAGTAAATCATGGTAGCAATTACATTCCAATTATTATTTGCAAAATGCTTTGCCAATTCCTTTCCTAATCCGCCACCAGTTCCAGTAATGAGTACGTTTTTCAAAATTTATTTTTAAGTATAGTATTGCAAACATAAGGTGTTTGAGAGAGTTACGCAATAGTAAACCTGACAGGTTTTAAAAACCTGTCAGGTTTGGTAAAAATCAAAAGGACTTTAAACAGGAAGCGAACCTATATAAAATCCTACAGGTTCGCCTCCAACTTCGAAATTATAGCGCTAAAAATTAATCTATATTTTCAATACTCTTATAGGCATCGATCACTTTTTTAACCAATCGATGACGTACAATGTCTTTATCATCTAAGTAAATAATTCCAATTCCCTCGACATCTTTCAGAATAAGAATCGCTTCTTTCAATCCAGATATCGTTCTGCGTGGTAAATCAACCTGACCTGGATCTCCCGTAATAATAAACTTAGCATTTTTCCCCATACGCGTTAAGAACATTTTCATTTGCGAATGCGTAGTATTCTGCGCTTCATCCAAAATCACAAACGCATTATCCAACGTTCGTCCACGCATAAAAGCCAATGGCGCTATTTGAATAATTCCTTTTAATAAATAATCTTCCAAAGTTTGTGGAGGCAACATATCGCGCAACGCATCGTACAACGGTTGCATGTATGGATCGAGTTTTTCTTTCATATCTCCTGGTAAGAAACCGAGGTTTTCTCCTGCTTCTACAGCTGGACGCGTCAGGATAATTCTTTTGACTTGCTTTTCCTTCAACGCTTTTACCGCTAAGGCAACTCCGGTATACGTTTTACCAGTCCCAGCCGGACCAACAGCAAAAACCATATCGTTTTTACCAACATATTCAACCAGTTTTTGTTGATTGGGTGTTAGGGCTTTGATGAGTTTACCACCAATACCATGCACCAAAATTTTATCACTGTCGGGCATCCGTTGCTCTTCCTGAGAATTACTGTGGATAACCCGATCTATTACATTGTTGTCAATGTTGTTGTATCGCGTGAAGTGTAGCATTAATCGGTTAAACCGGTTTTCAAATTCGTCAAGTTCCTCTTTTTCTCCAAATGCCTTTAAGGTGGTTCCTCGGGCAACTATTTTCAGTTTTGGATAGTATTTTTTAATTGTTTCAAGATGAGTGTCTTGAGCACCCCAAAATTCTTTTGGAGCGATGTCGTGTAATTCAATGATACGTTCGTTCAAATGGAAGGAGTTTTTTTAATTAATTTTTTACTAATTATTAGTAGCTTTGCAATCATTCCAAATTTAAGAAATAGAGCAATACGTTTCTCATTTAGTTATAAACAATTTTATGTCAATAATTACGCTTACGACCGATTACGGACTCAAAGACCACTTTGTTGGTGCTTTAAAAGGTAAAATCCTTTCCGAATACGGAGAAGCTACAATTGTCGATATTTCGCACCATATCGATCCTTTTAATACGGCCGAAACGAGTTACATTTTAAACTCAGCCTATGCTAGTTTTCCAAAAGGAACCGTTCATTTAATTGGCGTTGATATTGAATTGAATAAAGAAAATCAACACATCGCCATGCAATGGAACGACCATTATTTTATTTGTGCTGATAACGGAATACTAAGTATGCTCATTCAGAAAATTGTACCTCAAAAAATGGTTTCCATCAACATTCACGACCGGTTATTGCCCGATGCCACCGATATGGACGTGTTTATTAAAGTTGCTGTGCATCTCGCCAAAGGCGGTTTACTCAACGTTATCGGAAAAGAAATTGAAACCATAAAAGAAATAACCGAATTAAAACCAATCATTTCTGCAGATAAAAACACGATAAAAGGTTACGTCATTTACATCGATCATTTCGGAAATGTCGTCACCAATATCACCAGACAATTATTTTTAGAAGTCGCTATTGGCCGTCCGTATGAAATCGTCCTCAACGAAAAATTCAAATACGCCAAAAAGAACTCGTTAAAAACCATTTTGGCCAAATATTCTGACATTGCCAATGTCGGAAACTATGATATCAAGAATTACGAAGGCGATAAATTAGCCCTTTTTAACGAAGCTGGTTATTTAGAAATAGCCATTTTTAGAAGCAATCCAGCGAGCGTTGGCTCAGCGGCAACGTTGTTAGGAATTGGCTACCGCGACACCATTTCTGTAGTATTTACAAATTAAAATAATCGCATAGTTGTCATTCCGACGAAGGTGGAATAACATGAAGTATATCAAAGAAAATAGATGAGATTCCTCCTTCGTCGGAATGACAAAATAAATAACAAATAATGTTCATACGAATAGTAAAAATGTCCTTTCATCATGAAAATATTCCTGCTTTTTTGGAGAATTTTGAAAAAATGAAAACCCACATACGAAATGCCGAAGGAAATCGTTTTCTTGAATTGTATCAAGACAAACACAATCCGTCCGTCTTTTTTACGTACAGCTTTTGGGAAACCGAAGCCGATTTGGAAAACTACCGAAAGTCGGCTTTATTTGACGACGTTTGGACGTTTACAAAAAAACTTTTCAATGCAAAACCAGAAGCGTGGAGCGTGGATAAATTAGTAAGTTTGTAATGAAATCGATTTTTCGATTATTGGATTATTCGATTGTTCGAAAAATCCAAGAGCGAAGCGATACGAATTATCTAAGAGCGCAGCGATACGAACATCGAAAAGAAATAATAATACAAAGAACAAACAACAAATGAAATCAATACTACTACGAGAAATAAAATCCTTCTTTGGTTCACCCATCGGGTATTTAGTGATTGCTATTTTTTTGCTCCTAAACGGATTGTTCCTTTGGGTTTTTGAAGGTGATTATAATATTCTGAATAGCGGATTCGCCGATTTGAGTCCGTTTTTCACTATCGCTCCTTGGATTTTAATCTTCTTAATTCCGGCCGTTACCATGCGTAGTTTTTCAGATGAAAAAAAGCAAGGAACGATTGAATTATTAATGACCAAACCCATTTCCATTTGGGAAATTGTTGGCGGTAAATTCTTCGGGGCGTTTCTCTTAATTGTAATCGCCATTATTCCAACCTTCATCTACGTTTACGTTATTTCTTCACTCGGAATGCCCGAAGGCAATATCGATATGGGAAGTACTATGGGTTCGTATTTCGGATTGCTGTTTTTAATTGCTGGATATACCGCCATTGGTATCTTTACTTCAACTTTATCCGAAAATCAAATTGTAGCGTTTATTCTTTCCGTGTTTTTATGCTTTGTATTCTATTTCGGATTTCAAGGTGTGGCTACTTTTGTGAAGGATTTTGAAGATGTAATCGCTTCCTTCGGAATGGATTTTCATTTTAAAAGCATGAGTCGTGGCGTTATCGACACACGTGATATATTATATTTTGTAGGCATCGCTATTTTGTTTTTGTCGATTACGGTTTATAAATTAAAAGCATTGAAATCATAATGGAAACTAAACTACCATCTAAAAACGCCGGACTAAAAAAACTGCTAACTACCGTTGGTGTATTGTTCCTTTTGAACTTTGCCGGACATTTCTATTTCAAACGATTTGATTTAACTGCCGATAAACGCTACACGCTTTCCGAAACATCGTTATCCATAATCAAAGAAGTAAAAGACCCTTTGTATATTGATGTGTTTTTAGAAGGGAATTTCCCAGGTGAATTCAAAAAACTGCAAACCGAAACACAACAATTATTAGAAGAATTCAAAGCGTACAATTCGAATATCATTTTTCAATTTGTTAATCCATTAGAAAAGGAAGAAGAACGCGATCAGATTATGCAATCCTTTATGGATCGTGGCATGACTCCAATTAACGTTACTGTTGACGATAAAGGAAAACAAACCCAAGAAGTCGTTTTTCCTTGGGCTGTAATTACGTACAATAACAAAAGTACCAAAGTGCCTTTGCTAAAAAACATGTTGGGTGCTTCTACTGCCGAGAAAGTGGTAAGCTCGGTGCAACATTTAGAATACGCTTTTGCGAATGCGTTCAACACGGTTTCCAAGTCAAAAGAAAAGAAAGTGGCTATCATTAAAGGAAACGGCGAATTGCACGATTTGCTGATTGCCGATTTTGTAAAAGCTGTCCGTGAGAATTATTACATCGGAACCTTCACTTTAGATTCGGTGGCTAAAAATCCAACCAACACGTTGAAATACCTCAAAAAATACGATTTAGCGGTGATTGCAAAACCAACCGAAGCATTTTCGGATGAAGAGAAGCAAGTCCTCGATCAGTTCATTGTCAATGGTGGGAAAACCATTTGGCTACTCGACCAAGTGAATATGGACATGGACAGTTTGTACACCGATACTGGTTCCAATCTGGCATTCCCACGCGATTTGAATTTAAACGACATGCTTTTCAAATACGGAGTTCGTATCAAACCCGATTTAATAAAAGATATTCAAGCCGCTCCTATTGCATTAGCCACAGGAAAACAAGGTAACGCCACGCAATACACCCAATATCCTTGGTTGTTTTCACCTGCCGTTTATCCCGATGCTAAAAATCCCATCGTGACCAATTTGGATGTACTGAAATTCGAATTCGCCAATCCGATAGAACTCTTAAAAAACGACATCAAAAAAACGGTGCTACTGCATTCATCTAAATATTCCAAACCAGTTGGATCTCCTTTTGAAGTGAGCCTGAACATGGTGGGCGACCGCCCGGAACCAAAAGATTTTCCGCCCAATGCCGGTAACATTCCTGTTGCAGTTTTGATGGAAGGAAAATTCCATTCGGTGTATGAAAACAGAGTGTTGCCTTTTAAAGAACCGACCTTTGCTGCTAGCAACAAAAATTCAAAAATGATTGTCATTTCTGATGGTGATGTTGTACGAAATCAATTCGACAAAAACTACCAACCACTAGAATTAGGCTATGACAAATGGACTAATAACATGTATGCCAATAAAGAATTCATGCTGAATTGTGTGAATTACTTGTTAGATGATAACGGACTTATTAACATCCGCAGCAAGGAAGTCGATTTGCCAATTTTAGACAAAGAAAAAGTGCATGAAAACTATACCTATTCGCAAATCATAACAGTCGGACTTCCAATAGTACTATTGGCAATCTTCGGATTCGTGTTTACTTTTTTAAGAAAACGAAAATACAGTAGGTAATGTTAATAAAATTCTTTTTGAAATCGAGTTCTTTAAGATATATTTGTAAACTATAAAAATAGTCTGTTCTATAAACAGCTACTAGATTAAAAAACTAATAAAATATTCGGATGAAATGCTCGCATTCCATCTTCCTTTAAAAAACAAATAAAAAATTAGGATGAAATTTATTGTATCGAGTTCTTACTTATTAAAGCAATTACAAGTTTTAGGTAGTGTTATCAACAGCAGCAATACCTTACCCATATTAGATAACTTTTTATTTGAATTAGATAAAAAAGCACTAATTGTTTCGGCTTCCGATTTAGAGACGACCATGTCTGCAACGCTCGAAATCGAATCGACCAATAAAGGAAGTGTTGCCATTCCGGCGAAATTATTACTCGACATATTAAGAACTTTCCCAGAGCAGCCTCTAACGTTTACTGTTGAAGAAAACAGTACAATTGAAATCAGTTCGAACTCGGGTAAATACGCCATTGCATATGCACCAGGAGAAGAATTCCCGAAATCCGTAAGTTTAGACAATCCATCTTCTACGATGGTTCCTGCCGATGTTTTGGCAACTGCTATTAACAAAACCATTTTTGCTGCTGGAAACGATGATTTACGTCCAGTTATGAGCGGCGTTTTCTTTCAGTTTTCTACCGAAGGATTGATCTTTGTCGCAACCGATGCTCATAAATTAGTGAAGTACGCACGTACCGATGTAAAAGCGTCGCAGGTAGCCGATTTCATTATGCCTAAAAAACCACTGAATATTTTAAAAAGTATTTTAGGTGCCACTGATGTGGAAGTGAAAATCGAATACAACGATTCGAATGCAACGTTCTCTTTCGAAAATTACATCTTAACGTGTCGTTTAATTGACGGGAAATATCCTAATTACGAAGCAGTAATTCCGAAAGAAAATCCAAATAAATTAGTAATTGACCGAACGCAGTTTTTAAACTCAGTACGTCGTGTGGCTATTTTCTCTAACAAAACCACACACCAAATACGTTTGAAAATCGCAGGTGCCGAATTGAATATTTCTGCCGAAGACATCGATTACTCTAACAAAGCGGAAGAGCGCTTAACCTGTGATTACCAAGGTGATGACATGCAAATCGGATTCAACTCACGTTTCTTATCCGAAATGTTAACCAACTTACAATCGGATGAAATTCAATTGGAAATGTCGATGCCCAACCGTGCAGGAATCCTAACACCTGTTGACGGTCTTGACGATGGCGAAACCGTTACCATGCTGGTAATGCCCGTAATGCTTAATAACTAGCACTTAACGGGATAGCGCGGAATTGCATTCCGTGCCTTAAATAGCACTTAACCACCCAAGGCTTTAGCCGAACTGGCGAAGCAAACCAACTATATTGGAAGACCGTTTCTTAATCGAGACGGTTTTTTTGCTTCTCGATACGCTGCGCTACTCGAAGTGACGAACATTACAAATTGTCTCTACGTCAGTTCGAGTGATTTATAAAAACGAAAACGCTAAGTTTTTAATTTTATAAATAGTATCGAGAACTAGCTCTCCTTTACTCATGCAATACCAAAATCGGAGTACTGCTGTTATACGACATCTTTTCGGCTAAATGCGTTGTAAATAATTCCATAAAGAAGTTGCTTTTATGCAACGTCATCACCAAAACATCAATACCTTCATTATCTATAAAGTCACTGATAGTGGTCGCAACGTCTTCATCCGGAATAACAAAAAACTGAATGGGTTCAGCTTTAAACTCTTTGCGCCAATCATCAACAGTAGCCTCAGAAACATCAGAATCGTTATTTTTTACATGCAAACACTTTACCGTTGCCTTCATCTTTTTGGCAATCGATAATACCTCTTGAATTGCTATTTTATCTTTTTCTCTGAAACGCGTCGTAAAAGACATTGTGGCTATCTTTTCAAATGAAACACCTTCCGGAATACTCAACACCGGTACCGTTAAAGTAGTCAGAGCCTCTCCCGTATTGGTTCCTAAAAACACTTCTTTCCATCCAGTTGCACCCGAAGTTCCCATTACTACTAAATCGATAGCGTCTTCTTTTATTGTGGTTTTGATATTTTGAATCAAATCACCATCCATTAATCGATGCGACAATTTGATGTGGTCTAAATTCCGAGTTTCAGCAATAGCACGAAGTTTTGGTATTTCTTCTTTAAACATATCAAAATTCGATAGCTCAATAGAATCAAAAAGGACTTGGTAATTCCCAGGAAAATACTGATTTTCTACTATAGGAAATTCGAAAGTGTGTAATAAAACTAACTCTCCTTTTACTTTATTAGCCCATTCTAAAGCGTGAACAAACGCATTGTTGGCAGCTTCAGAAAAGTCGGTGGGGCAAAGGATTTTTTTCATGTCATTTATTTATTTCATAAAGTTACGTAAGTAGTGAATGAAATAGTTTTAAAATTTTGTTGTTTTGTTATATAACTCACATATTTTCAATAATTTAACATAGTTCAATTATTCGATTGTTGGATTATTCATATCGCTTCGCTCTTTGATTTTTCGAACAATCGAATAATCCAACAATCGAACAATCGAAAAATACTATCTTTGCCAAATGATACACCAAGAAACCATTGTAGCCTTAGCCTCACCCTCCGGTGCTGGTGCCATTGCCGTTATCCGCATTTCAGGAAAGAATGCAATTTCTATTGCTGCTGCAGTATTTCAATCGGTTTCTGGAAAAGACATCACCCAACAAAAAACGCATACCATACACCTCGGGCATATTGTTGACGAAGGCAAAACCTACGATCAAGTATTACTGTCGATATTTAAAGGTCCGAATTCGTATACCGGTGAAAATGTAATCGAAATTTCGTGTCATGGTTCTACCTTCATTCAACAGCAAATCATACAACTATTGCTCCGCAAAGGGTGTAAAATGGCACAAGCGGGCGAATTTACGTTGCGGGCTTTCCTCAACGGCAAACTCGATTTATCACAAGCCGAAGCGGTTGCCGATTTGATTGCCTCCGATAATGAAGCGTCGCACCAGATTGCCATGCAGCAAATGCGCGGCGGATTTAGTAACGAAATTGCACACTTACGTCAAGAACTGCTCAACTTTGCTTCACTTATCGAGCTCGAACTCGACTTTGCCGAAGAAGATGTTGAATTTGCCGACCGCACACAATTTAAAGAATTGCTTTCCCGTATCGAGTTGGTGTTAAAACGATTAATCGATTCGTTTGCAATTGGTAATGTAATTAAAAACGGAATTCCAGTCGCCATTGTTGGCGAACCCAACGTAGGGAAGTCAACGCTGTTGAATGCATTATTGAATGAAGAACGCGCCATCGTTTCGGAGATTGCCGGAACTACCCGTGATACTATAGAAGACGAATTGGTCATTGGCGGTATTGGTTTTCGCTTTATCGACACGGCCGGTATCCGTGAAACAAAAGATGTGGTAGAAAGTATTGGTATCAAAAAAACCTTTGAAAAAATAGAACAGGCTCAGGTAGTATTGTTTTTAATTGATAGTTTACAATTGATAATAGATAATGAAAATAAGGTCAAAATTGAAATTGAAAAAATAAGAAATCAGTTTCCTCAAAAACCTTTAATTGTCGTGATCAATAAAGTTGACAAATTAAATACCGAAAATCGGATTAAATTAGACAGCCAATTATCAACTTTCAATTATCAATTATCAATTATTGAAATTTCTGCCAAAAACAAAGAAGGCATTGACGATCTCAAAAACCAATTGCTCTCTTTCATCAACAATGGGGCGTTGCGCAACAACGAAACAATCGTCACTAATTCAAGACACTACGACTCTTTATTAAAAGCCTTGGAAGAAATACAGAAAGTCAACTTCGGCATGCAAACCAATTTGTCATCCGACTTGATGGCAATCGATATCAAACAAGCCTTGTATTACTTTGGGGAGATTACGGGAGAAGTGACAAATGACGAATTGTTAGGGAACATTTTTGCAAACTTTTGTATCGGCAAATAATTCGTTTGAATTGCCGTTTTCTCCAATCCTATTTTTACGCTGTATTATTTCTATATTTGCTTTATGGCAACATCAGTATTATGTATCGGAGCAACGCTGGTAGATGAATTGTATTTCTGTGAAGCAACCATAGTTCCGCATTCGTCCAACCCTGCACACAAAACCATCGGAATCGGTGGCGTAATGGGCAATATAGCGCAAAACTTAGCGGCATTAAATATCAAACCCGCTTTAATTACCGCTATTGGTAACGATACCGAAGGCAACTATATCCTTAATCAACTAACACAACAAGGTATTAACAGTGCTGCTTTTTGCATTACACCCGAAAGCACCGGCAAGTACGTCTCGGTACTTCAACCCGATGGCAATTTGTTTGTTGCGGTTTGTCAAGACAATGGCAAACGCTACTTATCCGTAGAATACATGCAATCTAAAAGCGATTATATCAAAGCGTATGATATGCTTATAATCGACACCAATTTAGATACCGACGTTATTCAATGGTTCATCTATTTTGCCAAACAGCACCAAAAAAAGCTCATTATCGAACCCGTTTCGGTAAGCAAAGCATCGCAATTAGCGAAACTCGACTTGGATGGCGTGTACTTAATTACCCCTAACGAAGCCGAACTGCAAGCCATTAGCACTGTATCCTACACTGATACCGCTAGTTTAGTAACATCGCTATTAAAACGTGGAGTTCAGAACATTTGGTTGCGGCAAGGCGAAAGAGGTTCTACATGGTTTGCACCATCAAGCACGTTACACTTATCCGTTCCCAAGATCACTATCGTTGACAGTACTGGTGCCGGAGATGCCGCTTTGGCCGGTTGGGTACTCGGGAAGGTACAAGAAGACACACCCCTCAATTGCCTTAAACTCGGACATACTTTAGCGTTACACATCTTGCAACAAAAAGGAACCGTGGATGCGACCATGAGCGCCACCAATTTATATGTTTTAATGAAAACCTATTACCATGACTAAGAACGGCTATATCGTAATTGCTCCGGAAGTACAAAACGCTCTCGACCGAAACTTGCCCATAGTGGCGTTAGAATCGACCATTATTTCCCATGGCATGCCCTGGCCTAAAAATGCAGTCACAGCCAAAGAAGTAGAGAATGTAGTGCGTCAAAATGGAGCTGTTCCTGCTACAATTGCCATACGTGACGGAAAGTGCCTGGTGGGATTAACCGAAGCGGATATCGACTTCTTTGCACAGAATAAAGACGTTTGGAAAGTCAGCCTTCGCGACATGCCTTATGTTATCGCCAAGCAATTACCGGGTGCCACTACCGTAGCGGCGACGATGCGTATTGCATCTATGGTCGGAATTAAACTATTTGCCACAGGTGGTATTGGAGGCGTGCACCGCGGTGCCGAAGATACAATGGACATTTCTGCCGACCTAACTGAAATGGCAACGACCAACGTAGCTATAGTAGCTGCTGGAGTAAAATCGATTTTAGACATCGGACTTACCTTAGAATATCTCGAAACCATAGGCGTTCCTGTAGTGACCTTCGGACAAGAGGAATTTCCTAGTTTTTATTCATCCAAAAGCGGATTTAAGTCGGCCTTGCGTTTGGACACAGCTTCGGCTATAGCGCAATTATTAACAGCCAAATGGGACTTAGAACTTAACGGCTCGGTTTTAATTGCCAATCCGGTGCCGGTTGCCTATGAAATGGATCCTACCGAAATAGAACAGCACATCCTTAAAGCGCTACAGGAAGCCGATTTGCAAGGCATTAAAGGGAAAGCAGTGACGCCTTTCTTATTAAAATTCATTGCCGATCATACACAAGGCGAAAGCTTGGAAGCCAATATTGCCCTAATCAAAAATAATGCGGCTATTGCGGCTACGATTGCGGTGGCACTGAACAGTTTATCCTAAACAACACTACCATGTCGTATCAATTCCGTCCCGCAACGCAAACCGATATCCCTGCTATATGGCAGCTATTACAACAGGCCATTCAACGTCGAAAAGACGACGGTAGCAACCAATGGCAAGACGGCTATCCGAATCCCGAAGTGATAACTCGAGATATTGAAAATGGAAATGGCTTTGTACTCTCCCAAGAAAACCACCTCATCGCCTACTGTGCTATACTGAGCAATGATGAACCTGCCTACAATGACATAGAAGGGAAATGGTTGACAACTGGCGATTTTGTAGTGTTTCATCGCATTGCCGTTTCCGATGCTTTTTTAGGCAAAGGTGTCGCCAAAGTGATGTTTGACTGCATCGAAACCGTTGCACGAAAGCACAACATTTACAGCATTAAAGCCGACACCAATTTCGACAATGCCGCCATGTTAGCGCTGTTTCATAAAATGGGATATGTGTATTGCGGTGAAGTGTATTTTAGAGGGAGTCCTAGAAAGGCTTTTGAGAAAGTGTTGAATCAATAAGGTCATTGCGTCTTATCAACATTACTCCTTTAATGTCTTAATCAACACCTTCGCCACACCTTCTGATGACCCCGGATTCTGACCCGTAATCAGCAAACCATCTTGTACCACATGCGAAGCCCAATCGGAGGCTTTGGTATAGGAAGCGCCTTTCATTTTCAATTCGTCTTCCAGTAAAAAAGGTACGATATCGGTAAGTTGTACTGCAGCTTCTTCGGTATTGGAGAATCCGGTAACGTTTTTACCTTTAAGTAGTAAATCGCCTTTTTCATCTTTTACATGCAACAAAGCGGCTGGCGCATGGCATACGGCTGCAATTGGTTTTTTGGCTTTCCAGAAGTTCTCGAGTAAGGCAATCGAATTTTCGTCGTTGACCAAATCCCATAATGGACCATGTCCGCCAGGGTAGAAAACAGCTTCGAAATCATTAGCAGAGAGTTCTGAAAGCGGCACGGTATGCGCCATTTTTTTAAGCAATTCAACATCGTGTTTGTACCGCACTACCGAAGTAGTTTGCGTATCAGCGGTGTCACTTTTCGGATCTATAGGTGGTTGTCCGCCCTTGGGTGAAGCTAACGTTATAGTATATCCTGCATGTTCACAGAGGTAATATGGCGCTGCAAATTCTTCTATCCAAAAGCCGGTTTTGCCTTCGGCATTTCCCAACTGAGTTTCGCCTAATTGGCTGTGCGACGTCAATACGATCAATAGTTTCATAATGTTTTTTTTTGTGTTTAGGGATTGATTTTATACTATCCTATTCGATTTTACAAATAACAATTAATGGGTGTTTAACTCGTGTACCTTTTCGTTGGTCATAGGCAGAAGATTAGAAAACCCCTATGTCTTAAATGCCATTGTGCTAATCTGTCAAATTGTTACTTATAAAATAGTGAAAGGAGTACTTTCAAACCGTTTCAGGGTTCAAAACCCTCAAAGGGTTAAATATAAAAAAAGGATACTCCTCATTTGTTTTGCAAATTTCCGTAAAGAAAGGAAGGGAATTGTTATATAATTCTGTCTAAAAGTTGTGTTTTTTTGGAGTGGCTGGCCCGAGAACGTAGTGCGAATAGTATGGAGCGCAGCGGAATACGTTTTTTAACCGCAAGGGGCCAAAGAAAAAATCGCAAAGGGCGCAAGGAGTTTTCCTAGTGACCTTTTGTTTAGAAACCACGATACCAAGGATTTACGCCCGAGCGGAGCGAACTGACAAGTAATCTATGCCACAAGCCGGCATCATATCTGAAACCTGACAGGTTTTAAAAACGGGTCAGGTTTGTTAAAAAAACTCCTATACTATTTATCAAAAACATAATTTACTATTTTAAATTTTGAATTATAAATAAACATTGCGTCTGTTGCGTAGAAACCTTGCGTCACTCCGTAGCGCATGCATCTTGCTCGTACCCAAAAAGAATTGCAACACAAAATATTATTTCGCTAATACCAGTAGCTAGTAATAATGATACTATTCTTTTAAAAATTAATTTGAATTAGATGGAGTGCACGAGCAGGATGTAAGCCCTAACCATGGGTGGTAGCTTAAGTACCAATCTCCATCTCAAGCACATAGTGTACTCTAACTATTGTTCCATTTTGTTTACCAGGTTGCCACTTGGGCATGCTTTGCAGTATTTTAATCAAGGTAGCTGCCTTTGCCGTATCAATTCCTTTCAGCATCTTTATACCACTAAGCGAACCATCTTTTTCGATGACAAACAGAAAATACACTTTCCCCTTGAGTTCATATTCGTGTCCAGCTTTTAGGTAACTTTCATTGACCATCGCCTTTAACTTATCTACCCCACCCGGAAATTCAGGTTGCACTTCAAGCCTCTTTAAGGCGTATATGTTCGTATCCTCCTGCTTTGCTGCACTTTGTGAAAAAGTGGTTGTTGAAAACAGTAGTAATAGTAAAGCAATTGTATTTTTCATAGTTATTTATTTTGATATCCTACCGTAACCAATACGTGTTAGTTGCACCGTCATTGCGAGCGCAGCGAAGCAATCTTTCCAACTCACGACAAACGCCCTAACCACCCCGTCATTGCGAGCGCAGCGCGGCAATCTCTCCAACTCACCTCAAACGCCCCAACCACCTCGTCATTGCGAGCGCAGCGAAGCAATCTCTCCAACTCACCGCAAACGCCCTAACCGCCCCGTCATTGCGAGCGCAGCGCGGCAATCTCTCCAACTCACCTCAAACGCCCCAACCACCTCG
>JANNCY010000050.1:0-30704 GCA_031387085.1 Flavobacteriales bacterium
TTGGCAGAACACAAAATGCACAAAAAGGCGTCCCACATAGTTCAGTTGCAATTCATGTAACTCGTTATAAAAAATAGTTTCCTCGGGCGATTTATTTCCATATACTAAAACGAAAGTACTTTTTGGCTCGTTTTGTAAAACGGCTTTTAAGATCGATAGAACCGGAGTAATTCCGCTACCAGCAACAAAAGCAGCATAATTTTTTTGACGATCCAAATGCGGTTCAAAAGTAAATTTACCTTCGGGTTGTCCCACTTCAATTAAATCGCCCACTTTTAAATTTTCATTCGCAAACTTACTAAAATGACCATTTTTAACCGATTTTATTGCAATTCGCAATTCACCGCTTTCGGGCGACGAACAAATAGAATACGCTCTTCGAATTTCTTTTCCGTCAAGGGTTAATTTCAAATTTATATATTGACCAGCGGTAAATGTATAAGCCGGTTTTAATTCGGTAGGAATATTAAAAACAATAGAAATGGCATTGGCAGTTTCGCGTTTTATTTCTTTGATCTGTAACTTATAAAAAGACGACATGGTAATTAATTTTTTACAAAGGTAAGAAATACTAAGAAGTTATAAATTATAGAAAGTTTGAAATTAGAGTAACATTTTGATATATTTATAAACTAATAGAAATACTAAAATAAAATCAACATGTTTAAACATTTTATTACACTAGAATGGAAGTCTTTTGTCCGTTCCGCTTCGTTAGGAGCTAACATAGGAATGAAAATTTTAATTGGCTTTTTTGCGCTTTATTTCATGGTAATTTTTGTTGGCGCGGGTGTTGGCGCATTCTATTTAATAAAGGAAGATTTACACAAAGAACCGCTGTCTGTAATCAATAAATTCTTGATTTATTATTTGGTAATCGATTTGTTAATTAGGTATTTTCTTCAAAAAATGCCAGTGCTAAATATCAAACCTTTATTGCCATTACCTATTAAAAAAAATACTATTGTTCATTTTACTTTAGGTAAAACTGTTTTGTCATTTTTTAATTTTGTGCACGCGCTGTTCTTTATTCCATTCTCAATTACCTTACTGATGAACGGTTATTCACCAATTCATGTACTAGTTTGGCATATAGGAATAGCAGCTTTGATTTACTCCAATAATTTCATCAATGTTTTAATCAATAATAAAGACAGTGTTTTTTATCCAATTTTAGCAATAGTTGTTGGATTTGGAATCGTTCAATATTATCATTTATTTGATATTACCATTTATACAGCGCCTTTTTTTCAAGGATTGTATACAACGTATTTTGTGTTTTTAATTCCGATACTACTAGCAATTGGATTGTATTATTATGCCTTTAACTATTTCAAAAGTAATTTGAATTTAGATGAAGGATTGGCCCAGAAAAACGATATTGCAAAAACTGAAAACTATACGTGGTTAAATCAATTCGGAACACTAGGAACCTTTCTTAAAAACGATATCCGATTATTAAAAAGAAACAAACGCTCTAGAACTACTGTTTTTATGAGTATTCTTTTTATTTTTTATGGATTGTTGTTTTTCACCAATTCCATTGAAGCATATCAAAATCCGATGATGCAGGTTTTTGCTGGAATTTTTGTTTCTGGTGGATTTTTATTCACTTTCGGTCAATTTGTTCCAAGTTGGGACAGTGCGTATTATCAATTAATGATGAGTCAAAATATACAATACCGAGACTATATTAGTTCAAAATGGTGGTTAATGGTTATTGCTACAATTATTTCTACCATTATTGCGTCTTTTTATTTGTATTTTGGAGTACATATTTATTTGCTAATTGTAGTTGGTGCTATTTTCAACATTGGCGTAAACTCCCATATAGTAATGCTGGGAGGAGCTTTTGTAAAAACACCGATCGATTTAGCTACAGCAAAAGGAGCATTTGGCGACAAGAAAGCGTTTAATTTAAAAACCATGTTAATTGCAGTTCCAAAATTACTTTTACCAATGGGACTTTATGCTATTGGATATTATGTTTTCTCCCCAAACATCGGATTACTCTTTGTTGCATTAGCTGGTGTTTTAGGATTTGCGTTAAGAAACTATGTTTTTTCTATGATTGAAAAAATCTATAAAACCGAAAAATACGCCACAATCGCAGCCTATAAACAAAAGAATTAGTTTGTAGTTTTTACATAATCAGATAACCAAATTAACAAATAATCTTTTCCAAAATGATACAAGTCAACCATCTTTCAAAAACATATACTAACGGAGTTAAAGTTTTAAACATTGATAACCTCGAAATTCAAAAAGGACAAAGTTTTGGATTAGTCGGCAATAATGGCGCAGGAAAAACCACTTTTTTCAGCTTACTTTTAGATTTAATTCAACCTAGTTCAGGAGCCATAAAAAACAACGGAATTCAAGTAAATACAAGTGAAGATTGGAAACCATTTACATCGGCATTTATCGACGAAAGCTTTCTAATAGGTTATCTAACTGCCGAAGAATATTTTTATTTTATAGGAGATTTGCGCGGTCAAAACAAAGCCGATGTTGATGCACTTTTGGTAAAACACGACGATTTTTTTAACGGAGAAATATTAAAAAGCAAAAAATATTTACGTGATCTTTCAAAAGGCAACATGAAAAAAGTCGGTATTATTGCTACATTAATAGGAAATCCAGAAGTAATAATTCTTGATGAACCCTTTGCAAATCTCGATCCAACAACGGTCAATCGTTTAAAAGTAATCATCAAAGAATTGGCCGATGATTCCAATAGAACTGTCCTCGTTTCAAGCCACGACTTAGTTCATACTGTTGAGGTTTGCAATAGAATTGTAGTATTGCAAAAAGGAGAAATTGTTAAAGACATTCAAACGTCTCAAGAAACATTAAAGGAATTAGAAACATTTTTTGCTGTTTAAATAATTGGGACTCCTGTGGGCTTTTCACTTCTAACTCTCACGCAAAAAAAGTACATTTTATTTCACTATATCAAAAAGAAACGTATTTTTACCAGTTAGTTATACTAAAACAAAATTTTAGTAGTTAATAAATAAAATCGTTTTACATTGAAAAGCACTACTTTTAAATACCTATTTTTAGGAGGATTTATACTTTTTTTGGTGGCATGTTCTACTAAGAAGAACTCTTTTATTTCTAGAAACTCACACGCTTTAAGTACAAAATATAACATTCTTTATAATGGCGGAATAGCACTTGATAAAGGGATAGTCGAAATAAAGTCGGGTTATAATGATAATTTTTGGGAAATACTTCCTATAGAAAGAATGCAGGTTTCACAAGAGCAAATTCTGCCAGGTCAAACCAAAAATGCCAATTTTGATAGAGCCGAAACAAAATCTACGATGGCAATTCAAAAACATTCTATGAATATTGACGGAAGTGAAAAAAATCCACAAATGGATGAAGCACATCTTATGTTAGGAAAATCGCGTTATTACGACCAACGATTTGTGCCTGCATTAGAAGCCTTTAATTATGTTTTATACAAATATCCGGAAAGCGATAAAATCTACGAAGTTAAAATTTGGAGAGAGAAAACCAATATGCGTTTAGAAAACGATGCGTTGGCGGTAACCAATCTCAGTAAGTTGCTAAAAGAAATTAAATTTAAAGATCAAATTTTTGCCGATGCTAATGCAACTCTAGCGCAAGCTTTTTTAAATTTAAAAGAAAAAGATAGTGCTGTAGCAAAACTAAAATTAGCACGACAATTCACAAAAGAGAAAGAAGAAAAAGCGCGTTACAATTATATCCTTGGTCAGATTTATGAAGATTTAGGGTATAAAGACAGTGCGTTTGCAGCATATCAGAACGTAATTGATATGAAAAGAAAAGCAGCAAGACAATACGTGATTCATGCTCATATAAGACAATCTACGCAATTTGATTTTGAAAAAGGAGACACTGTGGTGTATTTAAAAAAGTACAATGCCTTATTAAAAGACAGAGAGAACCGTCCGTATCTAGATGCCTTAAATCATCAAATGGGTTTGTTTTATGATAAGAATAAGAAAAGTGAAATTGCAAAAAAATATTACAACACTTCGCTAAAATCAAAATCAAGTGATCCCTATTTAATAGCTTCAAATTACAGAAACCTAGCCGATATTTATTTCAAAGAAGCCAAATACGTAACTGCCGGGAAATATTTTGACAGCACAATGACCAATTTGAAACCGCGTTCTCGAGAGTATAAAGTAATAAAAAAGAAAAGAGAGAATTTGGAAGACGTAATTAAATACGAAGAAATTGCTCAAAGAGACGATAGTATTTTAAAAATTGCGTTAATGTCTAGTGTAGAAAAAGAAGCTTATTTCTCCGCCTACATCGAAAAATTAAAAAAAGAAGACGAAGAATTAAAACTTAAAAACGAAAAAGACGAAGCAAAGACACAAAGCCAAAATAAAGAAGCTAAGTCGAAATTGAACAGCCTTGAAACAGATGAAACGATAACTTCAAAAAACAATAGTAAACCGGCTTCAGGAACAAATAACAATTCAACGTTTGTTACAAAACCTGGCGATTTTTACTTTTACAATCCAAATACAGTAGCCATCGGCAAAAAAGAGTTTCTCAATAAATGGGGAAAAAGATCTCATTCTGCAAATTGGAGATTATCGGATGAAGATAAAGGAAATGCATCAGATGAAGGATCAAAAGGCAATAATGAAAAAAACTCCGAAGAAATTGACGCAAGATATACCACGGATTTTTATATTAAACAAATTCCAACAGGTATAGAAGTTTTAGACAGCATTTCTAAAGAACGAAATTTTGCTTATTTTCAATTGGGAGTTATTTATAAAGAAAAGTTTAAAGAAAATAAATTAGCGGTTAACAAATTTGAAAAATTACTTGATAATGCTCCAGAAGAACGATTAATTCTGCCATCCTATTATAATTTGTATAAATTATATGAGATTACCGATCCAAGTAAAACTGAGGGTATGAAAAACAGAATCATATCGCAATATCCCGACTCCCGTTACGCACAATTGTTAAGTAATAATGCGGTGAATTTAGATCTCGGTGCTCCCGATGTAGTTTACAACAAATTGTACAAAGAGTATGAAAACGGAAATTATAGAGAAACATTAATTAAAACCGATATTGCAATTGTTCAGTTTACAGGTGATGAAATGCTCCCGAAATATGAATTGCTAAAAGCCAATTTAATCGGGAAGTTATACGGATTGACAGAATACAAAAAAGCACTTAATTTCGTCGCACTAACGTATCCTAATGTGGAAGAAGGAAAACTAACCGAAACGTTTATTGCAACAAAAATCCCACTTTTAGAATCATTGTATTTTAATGAAGCACCAGCAACAAGCTGGAAAATAATGTACCAACCTAAAACGCTTGATGAAAAAGATTCGAAAGCACTATTAGATAAACTAAATAAATTTGTAAGCGAAAGAACAGTAGAAAAACTAACAGTTTCTACAGATGTTTACACAAAAGACAGAAACCTTATTGTCATTCACGGAATCAAAACGGAAGAAAATGTAATCGCAATTGCACAAATTCTTAAAGAATATAAGGAGTATAAGATTCAAGATGCTGCTTTCGCCATTTCAAGTGAAAACTATAAAATAGTCCAGATTTATAAAAATATTGATGAGTACATTGCCGGAACAGGCCCAAATTGGATTGCAAAAGAAAAACCCGAAATTGTGCTGCCAAAAGAAGAAGAAGTTGCTAAACCTAATGAAGACGCTAAGCAAAATACAAAAGGGCAGCCAGAATCTAATACAACCAAAAATGGTAAAGGGACTACTCAAAAAAACGAAGCTGATAATCCATTAAATATTGGGCCTCCTCCTTCGGGAGAACCTAAAAAGCCATAATGAAATGTTCGATAATAAACCAAAATCGTATACCGACCTTTTAGGAAAAACAAACAGAATAGTAGAAGGAACCACTATAAATGGCAATATTATTTCTCCTGCTGATTTTCGTTTGGACGGACATTTAATTGGTAATTTTCAATCAAAAGGAAAAATTGTTATCGGTCCGGCTGGAAGTGTTAAAGGCGATATCCTATGTAAAAACGCCGATATTGAAGGTAAGTTCGAAGGGAAAATACAAGTTGCAGAAATCTTAAATATAAAAGCAAAAGCCATTATTCACGGGGAAGTTATTTGCGGGAAACTATCTGTAGAACCAGGAGCTGAGTTTAGTGCGACCTGCATAATGAAAACCAACCTTAAAACACTAACGGCAAATGGACAATCAACAGAAGAAAAAGCGTCCTAATAAATGGTTTGCCTTTATTAATATTCCTATTCAAATGGGAGTCATTATTTATGCGTTTTCTTTTTTTGGTAATTGGCTCGATGGCAAATACCCAAACAAACATAATATATATGTAAAAGGATTGACTTTATTAGGAGTTGCATTAGCATTCTACAATCTAAACCGTCAATTAAAAGACATCAATTCTTCGGATGAATAAGTAAAATGAATATAAAACAATACCAACCGATACTTTCTGTAGCTGTCATTTCTTCAATCGCTTTACTCATTCACAAAACACTCTTCTATTTATTTTTACCTAAGAATTTCGAATCAGATTTCGTTTATACATTGCCAAAATTGTATGTCTTTTTCTTTTTATTATCGGCAGTAATACTATTAATATTGATAAAAGTAAGTCAAGCGAGTATGACGAACGTAGGACTCACATTCATTTTACTCACGACTTTTAAAATGGGAATTGCTTTTATTTTTTTAAAACCCATTTTAAAAACCAACCTGCCTCACACTGGATTAGAAAAAACCAACTTTCTTATTGTTTTTCTTTTGTTTTTGACAATAGAAACGTTAATTACCATACGATTAATAAACAATAAACAAGAATGAGGTTGCAAAACTAAATTTTCTTCAAAAAAGTGTTTTTTATTCTTGCGAATTTTAAGAAAAGATGTACCTTTGCACCAAATTTCAGAAAACAAAATCCTAGATATTCAATAGATATGGTGCTTTCTAACAAAACACTTCGATTTATAATAGCAATTACAATTGCTTGCCTTCCTTTATTTTCTTTTTCTAACACCAATGATTCAATTCAACCTGCTCATGAAACACATGAAGTAGCGGCAACTGAAACTAAAAAAGTGGATCCAAAAGCAGCAATAAAAGAACAAATAGAAGAAGTAAAAGCACACCACGTTTTAGACGGTCACGAATTTTCGCTTTTTGAAGACAAGGAAACAGGAGCACACTACGGATTTCCATTGCCAATTATTCTTTGGGATAATGGTTTGCAAGTTTTTTCCTCTTCTAAATTCAATCACGGTGAAAGCGTTGCGGAAAGCAATGGTAATTTCTACAGATTACACCACGAAAGAATATACAAAGTGGATAGCGCTTCAGCCGAAGTAGCACTTGACGAACACCACCATCCAACAAACGTACAACCTCTTGATTTATCAATAACAAAAAGCGTTTTATCAATATTGACTGTAGCATTGCTTATGTTTTTATTGTTTAGCGGATTGGCAAAATCGTTTCCTAAAAATGGGGGAATAGCATCTGGACCTGGACGTTTCTTCGAGCCAATCGTATTGTACGTTCGCGACGAAATTGCGATTCCAAACATTGGAGAAAAACATTACAGAAAATACATGGGACATTTGTTAACCGTATTTTTCTTTATTTGGTTTTTAAATCTTTTCGGATTAACGCCACTAGGAATAAATGTAACCGGTAACATTGCGATCACATTCGGATTGGCAGTTATCACGTTCCTTATCACGAATTTAACAGCCAATAAAAATTATTGGGGACATATTTTCTGGATGCCGGGCGTTCCTGTTCCAATGAAAATAGCTTTGATTCCATTAGAATTAATGGGATTAATCATCAAACCTTTTGCCTTAATGATTCGTTTGTACGCAAACATGTTTGCAGGTCACATTGTATTAATGAGTTTGATCGGATTGATGTTTATTTTCAAAAGTTGGTTGGGAAGTAGTTTGTCATTCATGCTATCCTTCATGATTTCAATTATCGAAATTTTAGTTGCACTATTACAAGCCTATATATTTACCGTACTAACAGCCCTTTATTTTGGATCAGCAGTACAAGAGCATCATCACGAAGGAGAAGAAGCTCACCACTAGTCGAAAGACTCAAAAAAGAATGTTTAATTTTTAAATACATATAGTTATGAACATGCCAAGAATTATCGGAGCCGGATTAGTAGTAATCGGAGTTGGAATTGGAGTAGGAAGAATTGGTGGATCAGCAATGGACGCTATTGCTCGTCAACCAGACTCTTACGGAAAAATCCAAACAGCTATGCTTATTGCAGCAGCTCTTGTTGAAGGAATCGGTTTTGCAGCTTTATTCGCTGTAGCTGAGCCAGCTTAAAAAAACAAATAGCTGCAACGGTTGGTTGCAGCTGTTTTTTAAAAAATTAAATTAAAAGACTATAATTATCTATATAATATGGAAAAGTTAATAAATGATTTTTCGTTTGGATTGTTTATCTGGCAAACAGTAATTTTTGTTGGATTGATTCTTTTGTTGAAAAAATTTGCTTGGAAACCAATTCTCGATGCCGTTAATGAAAGAGAAGAAGGAATTAAAGAAGCGTTGCTTTCTGCAAAAAATGCAAAACTAGAAATGCAAAATCTAAAATCAGACAATGAGAAATTAATTGCTGAAGCTAGAGTGGAACGTGATGCTATGATGAAAGAAGCGCGTGATATCAAAGACAAAATGATTAACGACGCAAAAACAGAAGCGCAAGCTCAAGGGTTGAAAATGATCGAACAAGCAAAAGCAGCAATTCAAAGTGAAAAGAATGCAGCTATGGCTGATTTGAAAAATCAAGTTTCGTCGTTGTCAATCGAAATTGCTGAAAAAGTATTAAAAAGTGAATTGTCTGATATAGCATCTCAAACAAAATTGGTTGAGAAAATGTTAGGTGACGCTAAATTAAATTAATCGTTATGAAAGGAAACAGAGCAGCGATTCGATATGCAAAAGCCATTCTTGATGTAGCCAATTCAAAAAATGCGGCGCAAGAAGTAAATAATGACATGAGTACTATTGCTTCTACTATCAATGGAAATGAAGAATTAAGCGGTTTTATTCAAAATCCTACCATCAGTGTTGAGATTAAAGAAAATGCATTATTGGAAGTTTTTGCAGCTGTTAATCCAGTAACAAAAAGTCTTTTCCATTTATTATTTGTAAATAAAAGATTTGAAATATTAGCAGCTATTGCTACTTATTACAAACAATTGTTCGACGAAATGAATGGCGTTGAAGTAGCTAAAGTAACAACAGCTATCGAAATGGATGCAGCTCTAGAAGCTAAAATCATGGCGAAGATTGCTACTTTCTCCAACAAAAAAATAACAATAGAAAATACCGTTGACCCATCAATAATCGGAGGATTTATTTTTCGTATCGGTGACCAACAATACAATGCATCTGTCGCAAACAGATTGCAAGAATTAAAACGCGAGTTTAGTAATTAACATACCATTAAAGATATATCAAAATGGCAGAAATTAAACCAGCTGAGATTTCAGCAATATTAAAAAAACAATTATCTGATTTCGAATCAGGTGCATCGTTAGAAGAAGTAGGAACTGTTCTTCAAGTAGGAGATGGTATTGCTCGTGTTTACGGCTTATCAAATGCACAATACGGTGAGTTGGTACAATTCGACAACGGATTGGAAGCGATCGTATTGAACCTTGAAGAAGACAATGTAGGTGTGGTACTTTTAGGTCCATCAACCGGAATTAGAGAAGGTTCAACTGTAAAAAGAACACAGCGTATTGCTTCGCTAAAAGTAGGGGAACAAATCGTTGGTCGTGTTGTAAATACACTTGGAGAACCAATCGACGGTAAAGGACCAATTGGTGGTGAACTTTACGATATGCCATTGGAAAGAAAAGCGCCTGGAGTTATCTTCCGTCAACCAGTAACTGAACCATTACAAACAGGTATCAAAGCAGTAGACGCGATGATTCCGGTTGGACGTGGACAACGTGAGTTGGTTATTGGTGACCGTCAAACTGGTAAATCAACAGTTTGTATCGACACGATCTTAAATCAAAAAGAATTTTATGACGCTGGAAAACCAGTATTTTGTATCTATGTTGCTATCGGACAAAAAGCGTCGACAGTTGCCGGAATCGCAAAAATGTTGGAAGAAAAAGGAGCAATGGCTTATACAGTAATTGTAGCTGCCAACGCATCCGATCCTGCGCCAATGCAAGTATATGCACCAATGGCTGGAGCTGCAATCGGAGAATATTTCCGTGATTCAGGTCGTCCTGCATTAATTGTTTATGATGATTTATCAAAGCAAGCAGTAGCTTACCGTGAGGTGTCGCTTTTGTTAAGAAGACCACCAGGTCGTGAAGCATATCCTGGAGACGTTTTTTATCTTCACTCTCGTTTATTAGAAAGAGCTTGTAAAGTAATTGCGGATGACGGAATTGCAAAAGACATGAATGACTTACCCGATTCATTAAAGGGAATCGTTAAAGGTGGCGGATCATTAACGGCATTACCAATTATCGAAACACAAGCGGGAGACGTTTCTGCTTATATCCCAACTAACGTAATTTCGATTACAGACGGACAGATTTTCCTTGATGGAGATTTGTTTAACTCTGGAGTTCGTCCAGCGATTAACGTAGGTATTTCGGTATCTCGTGTTGGAGGTAACGCACAAATTAAATCGATGAAAAAAGTAGCAGGTACCTTAAAATTAGACCAAGCACAATTCCGTGAATTAGAAGCTTTCGCGAAATTTGGTTCAGATTTGGATGCCGTAACTTTAAACGTTATCGAAAAAGGAAAAAGAAACGTTGAAATCTTAAAACAAGGTTTGAACTCTCCTTATACCGTGGAAGATCAAGTAGCTATTATCTATGCTGGTTCTAAAAACTTATTGAGAAGCGTTCCGGTAAACAAAGTGAAAGAATTCGAAAAAGATTTTATTCTTTATTTGAATAACAAACACAGAGATACTCTTGACGCTTTAAAAGCAGGAAAATTAGATGACAACATTACTGATGTTATCGAAAGAGCCGCTAAAGAAATTTCAGCGAAATATAATTAATTAGCAAATTAGCAAATTAGCGGATGTCACAATTCGCTAATTCGCTAATTCGCACATTTTCTAATTAGAAAAAAATGGCAAACTTAAAGGAAATCCGTAATAGAATTACTTCCGTTTCATCTACGATGCAAATCACATCGGCAATGAAAATGGTTTCTGCAGCAAAGTTGAAAAAAGCGCAAGACGCCATTACAGCGATGCGACCTTATGCCGAAAAATTAACGGAATTATTACAAAATCTTTCTTCAACATTGGATGGAGATGCTGGTGGCGAATACACAAAACAACGTGAAATCAACAATGTTTTAGTTGTTGCGATTACATCAAACAGAGGTTTATGCGGTGCTTTTAATACCAACGTCATCAAACAATCAAAAGTAGTAGCCGATTCTTACGAAGGAAAGCAAGTAGACATTTTTGCTATCGGAAAAAAAGGGAATGATATTTTGAGAAAAACGCATACTGTTGTTGAAAACAGAAGCGATGTTTTTGACAATCTTACTTTTGATAACGTGTCTGAAATTGCTCAAACATTAACCGATAAATTCCTTTCTGGAGACTACGACAGAATAGAAATCGTTTATAACGAATTCAAAAATGCGGCGACTCAAATTGTGAGAACACAACAATTTTTGCCATTAGCTCCAATACAATCAGATGTTGTAGCTTCAACAGGAGATTACATTTTTGAACCTTCAAAAGAAGAAATTGTATTGACTTTGATTCCGAAATCATTAAAAACACAGTTGTACAAATCGATTCGCGATTCTTTTGCTTCAGAACACGGCGCTCGTATGACCGCTATGCACAAAGCAACTGATAACGCAACGGAATTGAGAGATCAATTAAAATTAACGTATAACAAAGCACGTCAGGCTGCAATTACTAATGAAATTTTAGAGATTGTTGGAGGTGCGGAAGCTTTGAAAGGATAAGAAAAAATTAAATTTTTTTAATTTTTCAAATAGCAAAGCTTTAGAAAGCTTAAAAATTAATTCACTTTTAAAATAAAAAACCATTTAACTTTCGCTAAATGGTTTTTATTTTTAAAATAAGTAATTTTTAATTTCAATTTTTTGGGGTTGGTTTTTTGCGTTCGCTTTTTCTTACGCCGCCAGCCATTTCATATTGAGAACTGTTTTTCCCATATTTGGTGGCAACTCCTGTTAGAACTCTTTCGTTCCAATCTCTTATAACATCTATCTGAGCAATGCAATTGTTATACAAATCATCTATTGTGCTCAGAGCGGTGTTATAGGTGCTTAATTTGCTAGATAACAAATTTACCTCTGTTTCATAATTAGCAACTGTAATATTGTTGCCCAAATCTAAAGCTGTGTCAATACTTTTAACCGCAGCTAATCGAGTTATGCCTTTTTCTAGGTCTAAAACTCTTGATAGTTTTTTTCGTGCCATTGTTTCTATATTTTAAATGTTAAACATGATTGACGGCAAACAATCAAAATGCCAAAAGGTTAAAATAATAGTATATTGACAAATTATTAACATATTGTGTAATAATAATTATAATTTAAACAAATAAAAGTAATTATTAGTTCACAAAACTTAATTAGTAGTTCACCGAATCAAATAAGTAGTTCACCAAACTTAATTAGTGGTTCACCGAATAAAGTAAGTAGTTCACCAAACTTAATTAGTAGTTCATCGAATTAAGTAAGTAGTTCATCAAATCAAGTAAGTAGTTCACCAAACTTAATTAGTAGTTCATCAAATCAAGTAAGTAGTTCGCCGAATCGAATTACTAGTTCACCGAATTTAGTTTTGAGCAAGCAAAACTTAAATAGTATTAAGAATAATCTAATTTGTATTAAGCATATTTTTGTCAGCTTTTTTTATAAAGTATTGTCTTTTAGTAAAATAAATATGTGTTTATTATTTCATTTTAATATTTTTCTTACATTTGAAACACTAAACAACAAACTTACCATGAAAAACAGCAAACAGCAAACAGCAAACAGCAAACAGCAAACAGCAAACAGCAAACAGCAAACAGCAAACAGCAAATTGTAAGCATTATTTCCTTTTTATTAATAATGCTTTTTTTTAACACTGCAATTGCACAAAAAACCGCAAAACCAGATTTTAATATCACGCCCGATGGGGTTTTAGAAAATGTTTTTGATCAAAATGGTACTCAATATAGCTTATTAGATCTTTTGATAAATTCTCAAGTAAATACAAATACCGTTTCAAACTTAATAACTTGTTCCTCTACATCGTATTTTAATTTGTATTTTGAGCCAGGTTGTGGAATGGAAGACATTAGTAATCCCACTCATAATGAACGTCGAGCTGTGGTTTGTAAAGTGTTTGAAGATTTATCTAATTTTATTAATTCGCCATTAACAACACCAGGAAATACAACTAAAGTAAATATTTGGGTAAGAAATATTAACAATGTTTACACAAATCCAAATGGAAGATTAGGAACGGCAACTGGGTTTTATAATTTACCTAGTAGCACTGTAATTGGCGGAATTGCAGATAATGAAATTTGGAAAACAATTCATACAGGAGTTGATTCTTATTTGAATGTTACAACGCCATTAACATCTCTCGGTGGTGGTACAAATCAAGCTGGATTTTTTTATCACGGAATGGTTACTTTTAATTTTAATGATACAGCAACACCCCCTATCCCAAATACGAACCCAATAAATTGGAATACAAGTTTGACCGCAACAACAATTCCAACAACAACTTTTGATTTATATAGTGCTGTTTTACATGAAGTAACCCATGCTTTAGGCTTTAATAGTTTGATTGACCAAAACGGGAATTCTAAATTTGGACCCAATTTTAAATATTACAATAGGTATGACACGTTTCTTAAAACCAATAATTTAAGTCAATTTTTATTAACATCTACCGCATCAACTCCTTGTTCTGCTATGTATGATAATGGTTTTAATAGTAGCTTAAACGCATCGGTGTTACACCCAAATCCTTCAGCTTGTGCTTCAAACTCTTTATGTTCAGATGCGATAAAATTTGCAGGAACAACGCCTGTACCAGTATATACACCAAATTGCTTTAGTGACATAAGTAGTTTAAGTCATTTTGAAGACACGCATTTCCCAGTATGCAACACAACGAATCCTATTTATGGCAATGATAATTATTTTTTAATGTGTAATGCGGGAAATTCAGGCACAATGCGAAGGTATTTAAAACCCGAAGAAAGGCAAGCATTATGTGATATTGGTTATAGCGTAAAAACCACCTTTGGTTCATCAGGTGTTAGAATTACACCAACAACTTTTGGACCATACAATTATGGCGGTACTGCTTGTGGGGGCATAACAGTCGCAGGAGTTAATGATGGAATAAACACCGACGGAGAATATACCTTTTTAGGAACTGTAAGTGCCGATATTTCAATAAACGGCAATACCATTCTTTTTAATGATAGAAATGCGTCTGGCTTTGAATGTTTACAAGATTTAACTGCTAATGCAACATTTCCGACTGCATTTAATTTTACCAGCGGAACCACTGCAACAAACATAACTTTCAACAGTGCTTTAGCAGGACTTCATCTTTTGCGTTACGTACCAACAAACGATACACAAAAAGGTAATATTACTTATATTTATATTTTCGTTCAGCCAATAGTAACGAATCCAATATGCAACGCTACTCCAACAACATGTAATTTGGTTGGTAATGGTAATTTTGAACAGAATAATTCCTATTTATCCGTAACTGCCAATTGGGAATTTAATAGGTTGTGCGGATGGTTTAGAGTAGGTCAACAATATACAGAATATATGCATGCCAATACAGTAGATCCCAATCTTAATGTTCCATGCAATCGTTATGGTTCTGAAAATGATAAAATAGCAAATAATCAAGGTTATGTAGCTATTAAAATTACAGATTATGCCCCTGCCATATGGAAATTTTCAAGTATTATAGGAACTACCTTACCAACAGATTTACAACCCATCACCACCTATCAATTAAGTTTTGATGTTTCCACCTCAGAATTTCTAATGTATCGATATGCCAGATTACAGGCATTTATAAGCAGTACTCTCCCAGCTAATATTACAGGTTCTCTTATTCCTACTGGACTATTAAATACAGGTATACTATTGACTAGTCCAACATTTTCAAACACTACAAATGGATGGGAAACTATTACTTTTACTTTTACTACAGGTACAAATGTTACCAATTTAAGGAATTTATATATTGGAGGTTTAAATAATTTTCAAACCCTGCCTGGATTAAACCCTACAACTGCTTCAGGATGTGTTTCTAATTATTCAACTAACCTCCCCATTTCAACTACATACTACATAGACAACGTTTCACTGATAGCAACAGGAGGTGCGACATTAAATTTACCAGCATCAATATGTGTTAATCAAACATTGCCAAACCTGACTAACTATTTAGCCGCTGTTCCAACTAATGGTCAATTTTTGGTTGGTAATGGTGTTGTGCTAAATGGTGGTATTTACTCATTCAGCAATGTTGTTGCAGGTACTTATACCATAACTTATACCTACAATAATAATCTTGGCTGTCCTATAACCTTATCGGATACAATAGTTGTAACAACTACTTCAACCACTACAGGAACAATTGATGCTATTGATGATAACTTTACAAGTATGCCAATTAATGGAAGTGGAGGTGTTTCTGCCATGAGTGTATTGAATAATGATTTGTTAAATAATGTGCCGCCGTCAACTAATTTTTCTTTATCTCTAATAGCTCCAATACCAATTTCTGGCGCTACAATTAACTCCTCAGGGTTACTTTCATTACCTGCAACAAATGCAGGAATAGCCGAAGGAACATACGTGTTTACGTATAGAGTGGATATTCTTGGAGCATGCAGTAGCTTTGATACGGCAACAATTACGGTTTATGTGTCAGATTTTATACCAACACTTAATTTGTCTTCGTCTATAAGAGCAAACGCTGTTGTAAACATTATTGAACTTCAAAGCACAAACAAAATACTTATTGCGGGAGCTTTTAAAACTTACAACAATCTAACAAGATATAATTTTACACGATTAAATACTGATTTAACGCTAGACACAACTTTCCCTGTTTTTTCTACATATTTTTCTCCATATGATGTTGCAATTCAATTAAATGACGATATAATTTGTGTGGGTTGGTCATCCGACTTTGCCACTTCAACAAGCTTTGGTATAAAGAAATTAAAAGCAAATGGTGTAATAGATACCAGTTTTAATTCGGGTGGCGTTGGAACAGCTAAACATACAAACAAAACCAATAATATGCCTATGGCATGTGCAGTTCAGTCATTAGATCAAAAAATACTTTTAGGAGGCGATTTTTATTATTATAATGGTGTGCCGAGTAATGGAATCGCTAGGTTAAATAGCGATGGTTCTATAGATTCTTCATTTGACCCCATTGAGCTTAATACTTATTTTAGATCGGTTGTAACCAATATATTAGTGCAACCAGATGGGAACATTCTTTTAGAAGGATTTTTTTCGCCGCCAATTGTTGGTTCTCCTCAAATGAACATTTTACGATTACTACCAGATGGTCAAATTGATATTACCTTTACAATGGGTAATATCGTAGGTTCTGTTCCTTATCAAAACATTAGTGTTTCTATATTTGGGCCACTTACTAAAATGGCATTACAACCCGATGGGAATATTGTTGTAGTTGGTGCTTTTCAAAAATATAATGGAGCAAGTGCAAATAGCATTGTTCGTTTAGATACAAATGGCAACCCAGATCAAACATTTAACACTGGAGCAGATAGAGCAATAAATGATGTTTTAATTGAACCAGGAAGCAACAAAATTATTATTGCTGGTGAGTTTTCTTTTTTTAACAATGTTGCTGTAAAAAAAATGATTCGATTAACAACAACAGGAGATATAGATGGTTCGTTTACTATTGGTTCGGGAACTTTAGATTATACAGGAACAGGTCTGGGACATAATTTTATAAAAGTTTTAACAAAACAACCAGACGGGAAAATAATTGTAGGTGGAAAATTCACTTCTTTTAATGGTCTCACAGCAGGGAACATTACGAGAATATATGGAGATGTCGGTGTTCAAGCAAAAAGCAATGTTTTAGAATACATTAGTGAGCCTGAAATCAATACTAATTTTGAAAGTAATGTAATGCTATATCCTAATCCAAGTAAGGATGTTTTTACTATCGATTTAACACAGGAAATTGTAGAATACAATTCAGTTTCAATTTATAACCTATTAGGCAAAAAGGTTTATTCAAGCACTATAAATCCTAAAGAGATTAATACAATAAATTTATCTGATTTAGCGGATGGTTATTATTTAGCTAGATTGGAAAACCAAGCCAATAGTAAAGTTTTAAAATTAATTAAAAACTAACAAAAACATGAAAAACATTCTATTATCATTCGTAGTATTTACAATTACTTTTTCGGTTTTTTCACAGGTTTGTGGAGGTCAATTTTATGACAATGGAGGTATAAATGGCGATTATTTGCCTAATTCTAATTATACTGTTACAATTTGCCCTGCCATTCCACTTGAGGTAGTTACCGTAATATTTACTTCATTTAATACTCAGGCAGGGCAAGACGGCTTGTATGTTTATAACGGAAATACAGTCATACCATCCGAACAAATTGCTAGTACAAACCCTGCGGGAAATGTCCCTGGTGGAATAGCTGGATCGTTTTGGGGCACCACAAACCCTGGTCCTTTCACTTCCTCATCACTCGATGGTTGCTTGACTTTTGTTTTCAGAAGTGATAATGCTGTACAAGGTTCAGGATGGATTGCCAATGTAAGCTGCGGGCCAGTTACACAGGGATTTTCATTGAATGCTTTTTTAGATGTAAATAGCAATGGAACCCAAAATGTTGGAGAAAATAGTTTCCCTTTAGGATATTACCATTATGAAAAAAATAACGATGGAATTATTCATTATGGTGGTTCACCTGATAGTGTTCCGTATAGTTTTTTTGAGGATAATCCTGCTAACAGTTATGACATGGGTTTTACCTTTTATTCTAATTATACTACTCTGTATAGTGTTCCTGCATATACAGGATTAAATGTTGGTGCAGGAGTGGTTCCTGTAAATTTCCCCGTTACATCACTTGTAAATTATACTGATTTGGCTGTTTATATTCATAGTGTGGGTGGTCCACAAGCAGGATTTAACTGTATAAGAAGAGTACAATATGCTAATTATGGAAATCAAACTATTTTAAATGGCAGTTTAAGCTTTACTAATAGCCCTGCTACTACTATTGTGTCAATATCACAACCCGTAACGACTACTTCGACAGGATTTAGTTATGATTTTACCAATTTATTGCCCTTTGAAACCAGATTTATAGATGTTACTATGGCTGTTCCGAGTATTCCAACGATTGCTATTGGTCAATTGCTGACCCATTCTGCAAGTGTTTCCACTCCAATCACTGAAATTAACTTAAACAACAACACATATAGTAATACCCAGGCGGTAAGTGCATCATACGATCCTAATGATATAACGGAATCTCATGGAGAACAAATTGTGTATTCAACATTTACCCCAAATGATTACCTAACGTATACCATCCGATTTGAAAATACAGGTACTGCTTCTGCAGAAGATGTAAGGATTACAGATGTATTGGATGCGCAAATTGATGTAACTTCAGTTCGCACCGTTGGTTCTAGTCATAATTGTGTTTTAGAACGTGTTGGAACTAATTTAAGTTGGAAGTTTGATAATATTCAACTTCCTGTATCTATTGCAAACACTACAATTGGTAAAGGTTATGTAACATTCGAGGCAAAATTAAACCCTGGTTTTGCAATTGGAACTACGGTGCCAAATAGGGCAAGTATATATTTCGACACGAATCCAGCAATAGATACTAATATCTTTAATACAGAATTTGTTTCTGTATTGACAAACAATAGTTTTGAGTTTAGCAATTATTTTACATTATCGCCAGTTCCAGTATCAAGTGTTTTAACTATTAACACCAAACAGGGTATACAAATAACATCCGTTAGTATATATAACACTTTAGGGCAGTTGGTTTTTGTGACTATTAGCCCTAGTCACGAATTAGATGTTGCTACTTTAAAATCAGGAACTTATTTTATAAAGATTGTATCAGATAAAGGAACTGCAAATAGTAAGTTTATAAAAGAATAAAATAAGATTAAAAATCCATAAAGAGCTAACATTTTTGTTGGCTCTTTTTTTATATTTAAATCAAAAAAGAAATTGGAAATTAAAGAACTTATTACAATTGACGAAATGCTCGATCAACTCGAGTTGGTAAAGCAATTGTATCCTAAAATCACACTTCAAAAATACCAATCGTATCTTGAGGAAATGGTTCCGCACAATTATAAACAACTAGTTGTTTTCGAAAATACTATTTGTATTGGACTCACCGGTTTTTGGACTGGAATTAAACTTTGGTCGGGCAAATACATCGAAATCGATAATTTTATTGTGCATTCCGACCATCGGAAAAAAGGAGTTGGAAAAATGATGACCGATTATATCGACAACTTGGCCAAAGAACAAAACTGTACGATGATCGTTCTCGATGCTTTCACAGGGAATTTTAAAGCGCATCGTTTTTATTATAATCAAGGATTTTCACCAAAAGGATTCCATTTTGTGAAAATAATTAATGAAGAAGGACTAACCTAATCTTGAAATCGTACTTTAAGACCAAAGAAATAGTTATTTTTGCTTTTTAAATCTACAAGAAACGTTGAGTTTATATAAAAATCTTTTTAAACAAACCCTTATTTACGGACTGGCGACGGTATTGCCTAGGATCATCAGTTTCATACTCAATCCGTTGTTTGTTTATTATTTGAAAGACAAAAGCGAAATGGGAGAAGTTTCTATTATTTTCTCGTATTTGGTTTTCTTTAATGTCATTTTGTCGTACGGAATGGAAACGGCTTTCTTCCGGTTCTACAATACCGAAGAGAATAAAAGAAACGTTATTTCAACAGCAACCATTACGCTTTTTTGGTCATCATTGGGATTTTTATTTTTATCCTTATTGTTCCGAAAAACACTTTCCAATTGGTCAGACATCAGCGTAGAATATATTACATACACGATTTGGATTTTAGCACTCGACGCCTTAGCCATTATCCCTTTTTCAAAATTAAGAGCTGAGAAGAAACCCATAAAATATGCGCTGATTAAAATCGGAAACGTAACAGTAAACCTTCTCTTAAACGTTTTCTTTCTTGCCTTTTTACCAAAATTAGCGAGTCAAAATCCGAATGGGTTTTTAAACACTATCTATTTTGAAAACTTTCAAATTGGGTATATTTTTATTTCAAATCTCATTGCCAGCTTACTCACATTAGTGGTATTGATTCCAAATTACCTCACCATTTCCTGGAAATTCGACACGCAACTTTGGAAAAAAATGATGCACTACGCTTTGCCAATTTTAGTTGCCGGAATTGCATTTGCCATCAATGAACATTTTGATAAAATCCTTTTAGATTGGCTTCATGTTTCCAAATCGGATATTGGTGCTTATGCCGCTTGTTACAAAATTGGAATGTTTATGGTGTTGTATCGAACGGCGTATACTTTGGGAATTGAGCCTTTCTTTTTTAGTCATGCCAGCAATGAAAATGCACCTCAAACGTACGCCACCATCACGAAATATTTTGTGATTTTCGGATCGTTTATTTGTCTTTTTGTTATTGTTTTTATCGATTTATTAAAACAACCTCTGGTGCCACGAAAAGAATATTGGGATGCTATAAAAGTGGTTCCGTTAATTGTTTTGGCCAATTTCTTCCTCGGCATTTACACAAATTTATCAGTATGGTATAAACTTATTGATAAGACCAGAATCGGCGCCTACATTTCACTAGTTGGAGCCGCGGTAACGCTTCTTTTAAATTATTTATTGATTCCTACGATGAGCTATTATGGTTCGGCAATTGCCACCATAGCAGCCTATGGAAGTATGATGATTATTTCCTATAAAATGGGACAAAAAAGTTATCCGATTCCTTATGATATGAATAAGATATTTAGTTATCTTGGACTCACAATAGTTTTCTCGGCGGTGTCGTTTTACATTCCGTCGATAAGAGAAAATTATTATGTCAAAATACTCTTATTAAGTGTGTTTTTATATTTCATTTATTACAGTGAAAAGGAAACATTATCAAGAATCATAAAAAGAAAATCATAAATTAGAGTTACGAGATTGCTTCGTTTCTCGCAATGACACAAAATAATGACGATTAAAATCATCAACAAGTCACAACACGATTTGCCCAATTATGAAACGGTTGCTTCGGCCGGAATGGATTTACGTGCAAATTTATCTGAACCCATTACCTTAAAATCATTGGAAAGAGCCATCGTGAAAACAGGATTATTTATAGAATTACCAATTGGTTACGAAGCACAAGTGCGTCCTCGTAGTGGATTGGCAGCAAAAAAAGGAATCACCGTTTTAAATTCACCCGGAACCGTTGACGCCGATTATCGCGGTGAAATCGGGGTAATTTTAGTAAATTTATCCAATGAAGATTTTGTCGTTGAAAACGGCGAAAGAATTGCCCAATTAATAATCGCCAAACACGAACGCGCCGAGTGGATTCAAGTGCAGGAATTGTCTGAAACATCAAGAGGTGAAGGCGGTTTTGGCAGTACTGGAGTAAAGTAGTTGGCAGTGTTCAGTCACAGTTAGCAGTTAAAAATAAAATGGATAGCGAACTTTGCGTAAAACCTTTGCGAACTTTGCGGTTAAATAAAAAAAAATTAAATAAGAGAGCGAGATTGCTTCGTTCCTCGCAATGACTAAATAATGAAAATAATAGTTCCTATGGCAGGTCGTGGTTCACGTCTTCGCCCACATACGTTAACCATTCCAAAACCTTTAATTCCAATTGCTGGAAAACCAATTGTACATCGATTGGTGGAAGATATTGCTGGAGTATTAAATCAAGATATTGAAGAAGTAGCTTTTATCATTCACGAAAGTTTTGGCAAAAAAGTAGAAGAAGATCTAATTGCGATTGCTGAAAAATTGGGAGCCAAAGGGACAATATATTACCAAAATGAAGCATTAGGTACCGGACATGCTATTATGTGCGCCAAAGATTCGTTAAGCGGCTCGGCGGTTATTGCTTATGCGGATACATTAATTCGTGCCGATTTTGATTTGGATACAACAGCCGATAGTGTTATTTGGGTAAAGCAAGTGGACCAACCAGAAGCTTTTGGCGTAATAAACCTTAACGAAAAAAACGAAATTATAGAATTGGTAGAAAAGCCAAAGGAATTTGTTTCTGATCTTGCAGTCATTGGAATATATTATTTTAAAGATATTGCCGTTTTAAAAGAAGAATTACAATCGGTTTTAGATAACAACATTATTCACGGTGGCGAATATCAAATTAATGACGGAATTAAGCAAATGATGGCAAAAGGAATGAAATTCGTTCCAGGAAAAGTCGACGAATGGATGGATTGTGGTAATAAAGAGGTCACTGTCGAAACCAATTCAAGAATGCTTGGCTTTCTTCGTAATGATGGTGAACATTTAATCGATTATGATGTCAAACAAGAAAACGCAACTATTATTCCTCCGTGTTATATCGGAGAGGATGTGGTTTTAATTAACGCCACTGTTGGTCCTAATGTTTCTTTAGGGAAAGGATGTCACGTCATTGACAGTACCATAAAAAATAGTTTGGTTCAAACGCATGCCCATATTAAAAACGCAAGTTTAGACAATGCCATGATAGGAAATCACGCTAGCTTTGACGGTAATTTTACAAGTATTAGTATTGGAGATTATTCCGTTTTAGAATAAAAATAAATGAGAAAGATTTTTTTAATTGTTTTTGTGATTGGATTACTTGGCTTTCCAATTTCACTTTTGGCTCAAACCGAACCAGAAGATGTGGCATTGGATACAGATGATTTTCAAAATAATTTTTACGAATCCCTAAAACATAAAGGGATGGAAAATTACGATAAAGCAATTGAATCATTAGAGAAATGTCTTAAAATCCAACCCAATAATCCAACCTTGTTTTTCGAGTTAGGGAAAAATTATTTGTTCCTAAGAAAATACAAAGAGGCTTACGATAATTTTGAAAAAGCAACCAAAATCGACCCTAATAATCGTTGGTCTTGGGTCGGAATGTACGATGTGTGTTATGAAACCCGCGATTACAATCAAGCCATTGTAATTGTTGAAAAACTAATCGAATTCAAAAAAGAGTACAAAGAAGATTTGGTTTCGCTCTATATGAATACGCAGCAATTTGACAAAGCATTAGACTTAATAAACGAATTAAATCAAACCGTTGGTAAATCCGAAAAAAGAGAATTATACAAAGCCGATATCCTTCGAGACGCCAAGTACCAAGGACCAGAGAAAAATAATTTGTTAGATCAAATTAAGAAAAACCCAAAAGAAGAATCGAATTACATCGCTTTAATTTACATGTATTCTCAAAGCAATCAAGAAGAAAAAGCAATGGAAATTGCTAAAAAGTTAGAAGCTGAAATTCCGTCTTCCGATTGGGCCCAAGTAAGTTTATTCAAATTCCACCTAAACAATAATGATGGTGAAAAAGCCGTTAAAGCAATGAATACGGTTTTGGGAAGTTCGAAAATTGACTTAAAAGTCAAACATCGAATTTTTAATGAATTTTTAATTTTCAGCAAAAACGATCCTAAATACGAAGTTGATTTAGACAAAGCGATTGCTTATTTTGCTACCGATAAAGAAGTAAAGGTAGCCAAAGAACTTGGAAAGTTTTACAGTAATAAAAAGGAATGGGACAAGGCAATTAAGTATTTTGAAATGCACTTGAAATCGGCGAATGACGATTACGAAACCGCAATACTTTTATTACAATCTTATACCGAAAAAGGTCAATTTGATAAAGTGATTACAACGGCAAATAATTGGCTGGAATTGTTTCCGTCTCAACCTCAATTTTACTATTATGCGGGATTGGGTTATAATCAATCAAAAAACTTTAAAAAAGCAAAAGAAAATCTAGAACTCGGATTGGACAATTTAGTAGACGACCCAGCACTTGAAATCAATTTATACATTCAATTAAGCACTGCATACAATGGTTTAGGCGATGTAAAAAAGAAGGATTTGTATTTTTCAAAAGCCAACGAATTGCTGAAAAAGCAAAAAAAATAATATTTAGAATTCCCATTAATGAAAAAACACAACCGTTTATTTTTACTTTGCTTTGCCAGTTTACTTACGCTTATGTCCTGCAAATCGAAAGCAGCATTACTCGAAGGAACTGCCGGAAATTCGATGACTGCAGAAAAAATAATAGAAAATCACTACAACAATAAAAGCGATTTTTCTACATTATATATAAAAGCCAATGCTAAATATAAAGATGATAATAACTCGCAAAGTGTTACAGCCGAGATTAAAATAAAGAAGAACGAAAAGATTTTAGTTAGCATTCGCTTTCTCGGAATAACGATGGCGAAAGCTTTGATTACACCAACAGAAGTAAAATATTACGACAAAATAAATAACAATTATTTTGAAGGTGATTACTCCGGTTTAACCAAATGGCTCGGCACTGATTTGGATTTCAACAAAGTTCAAAATTTATTATTAGGTGACGCCATAGATGATTTGCATAAATCAAAATATATGGTTTCAATAATGAACAAATGGTATAAATTACAAAACGAAGCAAAAGACAATACCACCAAATCGTTTTATTTTGAGGGTGAGCGATTTTTAGTAAAACAACAAGAAATAAGTCAGCCCAATTCGGAGCGAGCTTTGCAAATTGTGTATCCAGAATTCAAAGAATACAGCGAAATGATACTCCCGCTGTCTTTAGTTATTGATGCCTATAATAAAGACAAAAGAACCAATATCAACATCGATTATAAAAATGTTACCTTTAATGAAGAGCTTTCCTTTCCGTACAGTGTTCCTGAGGGATTTGAGCGACTATTTATAGAAAAACAATAGACTATGCAAAAACTAATTTACACCTTTTTATTTGTCTGTTTATCTTCCATCGCTTGGAGTCAGCAAACCCAAGAAGAGTTAGAACAGAAAAAAGCCAAACTTCAGGAAGAAATTCGTGAAAAAGAAATGTTGTTGCAAAACGTTAAAAAACAAGAAAAATCGGTTGGCAAATTGCTCCAAATTCAAAAAGATAAGATTGGACTAAAACAAAAACTTATCAGCACAACCGAAAAGCAAACCAAGTTGTTAAGCAATGACATGTACATCAATCAGGTTCAAATTAATCATTTAAAAACAGACCTTGTTGATCTGAAAAAAGATTATGCCGAAATGATTGTCAAATCCTACAAAAGCCGTTCAACACAAAGTCGAGCGATGTTTATATTGTCTTCCGAAAACTTTCTTCAAGCCTATAAACGAATGCAATACATGAAGCAATATTCGAGTTATCGAAAAATGCAGGGCGAAGAAATAAAAGGAAAAACAATATCATTATCTGATCATAATGAAAAATTAAGCGGTCAAAAAACCGAAAAACAAAAACTAATTGTTGAGCAAGAAAAGCAAAAGCAAGACCTCGAAAAAGAAAAACTTGAGCAAGAAAAAATCGCCAATAGTTTAAAGAAAGACAAAAAGCAAATAGCGGCTGAAATCAAAAAGAAACAACAAGAAACGTCGCGGATCGATGCGCAAATTCAAAAATTAATTCGTGATGCGATTGCCGAAGCCAACAGAAAAACCGCTGCAGCCAACGCAAAAGCCAATCCAAAAACGACTTCAGCTGCCGAGACAAAAGCAGTAGAAACTTCAACCAAAATAGTACTAACTCCCGAAGGACAACTCTTAGCCAACAGCTTCAAAGCCAACAAAGGACTTTTGCCATGGCCGGTAGAAAAAGGATTTGTGTCATTGGGTTACGGTAATCAAGCGCATCCGGTATATAAAACCCTCGTAATTCACAACAGTGGTGTCGAAATCACCACAGAAGCAGGATCCAACGCACGAGCGGTTTACAACGGAGAAGTAACCAAAGTGATTGTCATTTCGCCTTTAAACAAAGCGGTTTGCGTTCAGCATGGAGATTACTTTACAGTATATCAAAATTTGAGTTCGGTAAATGTAAGTGCTGGCGATAAGGTAACTACGAAACAAGTTTTAGGAAAAATTAGAACCAATGGCGAAGGGAAAACCATTCTGAAGTTCCTGATATCTCAAAACACCACCTACGCCAATCCGCAAACGTGGATCAGTAGAATGTAATATTTTTTTACACAGAGCTACACTGAGATTTCACAGAGTTATATGGAGTGAAATATATTCTCTGTTCCTCCTCCTCTGTGCAACTCTGTGTAATTTAATTCAATAAAAATGTCCGCACTCGCGGACATTTTCTATATAAATAAAGCTTTCAATTCGGTGGCTTCATGCGGATTCATTTTCCCAGCAAGCACCAAACTCAATTGTTTTCTTCGTAACGCCGCCACATAACGCGATTTCTCTTCGTCGGTTTGGGGTTCTATTTGCGGTACTTCCACCGGATTTCCCGATTCATCCACAGCCACAAATGTATATATTGCTTCATTGGCTTTCGACCGAATTCCCGATTCGCGGTCTTCAATCCAAACGTCTAAAAAAATCTCCATTGAAGTGCGAAATGCCCGTGACACTTTCGCCTCTACAGTCACCACGCTTCCCAACGGAATCGAACGGTTAAACGCCACATGATTGACTGATGCCGTTACCGTAATACGACGTGAATGACGTCGTGCCGAAATGCTCGCCGCCCGGTCCATACGCGCCAACAATTCACCACCAAAAAGATTGTTCAAAGGATTGGTTTCACTCGGCAAAACCAAATCGGTAAGAATGGTCAAAGAATCAATAGGATGTTTCGGAGTCATAGTTTTTTTTGCAAAGATATTTAATTTATGTCAGACTGAGCTTGTCGAAGTCTTGAAGCTATTCCCGCCATCCGCTTTATCTGTCATTGCGAGGAACGAAGCAATCTTTTGTGAGATTCCCACGTTCCTCGCAAAGACAGGATACCGCTTTCTGTCGGGGCTAAAAAAAAACGTCCTATTTTCATAAGACGTTTTGTGTATTTTATAATTCCTGAATCAACAACCACGCTTCCGGATTTTGCGTTTTTTGAATCGTTCGCATGTCCTTTTGTGCTTCCGAATACGACGAGTAACTTCCGTATATTACCGGATACATACCATGTTTATTTTGGGGCGCACGCTTCGCTGGGAAACCTTTTCGTAATAATTGGTTGAAATACTTTTCTGCATTTTGTTCCGATCGAAACGCACCACCTACAATATGGTAGGGCATTTTCTCTTCCGAAACGGTCAACGTAACTGTTGGCAGTGGATTGGAGATAAAAAAGGTAGCTTCTTGAATTTTTTGATCGACTTGTTTTTGTACTTTGGTTTGCACTGCCAACGTTTCTACCTGAATCTTATTTTGGTAATATACATTTCCGAAATAACCACTCGCTCCCAACAATCCTGCGCCTAAAACAAAAATCGCAGCGTATTTCATAAAGGAATTGGAACTTCTTCTTTCTGGAGTAAAAATAATCGGGGCTTTCTCTTCTAAAGCTTCTACTTCTTGTTTGTAAACTTCGCGCTTTACGGCTGGTGAAACGTAAGAAGTCAATCCAAAGGATGCGGTCAAATAATTAACAGAATCATACGGAGTAAAAACCAAATTGTTTTCCGAATTGACTTCCAATTCGCCTATATTCTTTAAAGCAATCGCACCAAAATCATGCAGTTTGCTTTTCCATGTAGCGACTTGGTTTTCAATAACAGAAACTGCCACTTCGTAGGACATTTTCTCTGATTGCGCGATATGATTCGCCAACAAACCATCGTTGTTTTTCAAATATCCATTGAACGACACCAACTTTTTAGGTGGGTAAAAGGAATGGGAGTTTTCATGCAATTGTGCCGATTGGATTTCGGTCAAGAAAGCACCAAATCCAGGAACGGTTACGCACTGATAACGATAAAGCAATTGTGATATGTAGTAATCCATCTTCATAAACACAAATTTAATTATTTAATGGGTATGGCAAAATTTTACTAACAAACTTTGTTAACAATTTTGAAAAATTGTTCTTACTTTTGATTTTCAATATTTTATATACACCATACAGCTTTTTTATAATGAACGATACCGAATTACTACATCTTTTGGCCTTAACAAAGGTGGAAGGAGTTGGCGACATCCTCGCTAAAAAACTCATCAATCACTGTGGAAGTGCCGAAAACATTTTCAAAACCAAAGCTTCAAAATTAACTTCCATTGATGGCATTGGACGAAATCTGATACAAAAATTAAAAGACAAATCGGTGTTTGAAAAAGCAGCATCCGAATTAACTTATATCAAAAACAATGATATAAAGGTTTGTTTTTATCAAGACGACAATTATCCCGAACGTTTAAAACATTGCATTGACGGACCAATACTGTTGTTCTATACAGGCACTATCAATTGGAACACGCGCAAAATAATCAGCATTGTGGGAACCCGACAAATCACCTCCTACGGCACTGAATTTTGTAAAAAACTGATTGAAGATTTGGCACCATTAAATCCCATTATCATTAGCGGATTTGCTTATGGTGTCGACATTGTGGCACATCAATCAGCTAAGGATAACAACTTACAAACCATCGGAATTTTGGCTCATGGATTGAATCAGATTTATCCCAAAACACACAAAAAGTATATTTCAAAAATGGAACAAAACGGCGGTTTTATGACCGAATTTTGGTCGACATCCAATCCCGAAAAGGAAAATTTTGTAAAACGAAATCGTATTGTAGCGGGTATTTCCGAAGCCACAATTGTTATCGAAAGCGCTGAAAAAGGAGGTTCATTAATCACAGCGAATATGGCGAATGATTACAACCGCGATGTGTTTGCCGTTCCCGGACGAACTTGCGATAAATTGAGTCAAGGGTGTAATAATTTGATAAAAACACAGCGCGCTCATTTACTAACTTCGGCTGCTGATGTATTATACATTCTTAATTGGGAGATTGCTTCGCAGGCTCGTAATGACAAAGTCATCCAAAAGCAATTGTTCGTTTCATTGGACGATGACGAACAAAAAATTTACGATTATTTACAACAAAATGGAAAACAATTGCTCGATATAATTGCTATTGAATGTGATTTTCCGATTTTTAGAATTTCGTCAATTTTATTGAATATGGAATTGAAAGGTGTGGTTCGTCCGTTGCCAGGAAAATTATTTGAAGCAATTTAGCTTGGCTCAGTTCGGAATATGGCCTCGGATGAAATTATTCAAATCCCAATTTCTCTCTCACTCTTCCTAAAACACCATCAGCAATAGTTCCTGCTTTCGCAGCACCTTGTTTTAGCAAAGCGTCTACTTCAGAAAGGTTGTTGATGTAGTAGTTGTACTTTTCTCTTTCCGTTTTAAATTTCTCACAAATGAGTTCAAAAAGGGCTTGTTTGGCGTGACCGTAACCGTAATTTCCACCCAAATAATTTTGTCTCATGGTAGCGATTTGATTTTCATTCGCCACTAATTTATAAATGCCAAAGCAGTTGCACGTATCTGGATTTTTAGAAGCTTCCAATGGTGTACTATCGGTTTCGATACTCATAATTTGTTTGCGAAGTGCTTTATCATCTAAGAAAATATTGATGATATTACCACGTGATTTACTCATTTTTTGCCCGTCAGTTCCTGGGACATACATGGTATCTATATCGACTTTTGGTTCTGGAATAACAAATGTCTCTCCCATTTTATGATTGAAACGTGATGCTACATCACGTGTAAATTCGATGTGTTGTAATTGGTCCTTTCCAACCGGAACAAAATTCGCATCGTACAATAAAATATCGGCAGCCATAAGCATTGGATAAACAAAAATACCAGCATTTACGTCTTCCAAACGATCGGCTTTATCTTTAAAAGAATGTGCTAATGTTAATCGTTGATATGGAAAAAAACAAGTTAAATACCATGATAATTCTGCGGTTTGAGGTACATCCGATTGACGATAAAAAATCACTTTAGTAACGTCCAATCCACAAGCAAGCCAAACAGCAGCGGTGCTGTAGGTATTATTTCGCAATTCTGTTCCGTTTTTTATTTGCGTAATCGAATGCATATCGGCAATAAAAAGAAACGATTCGTTTTCAACTTTTTCCGATAGTGCAATTGCAGGAAGAATAGCGCCTAATAAATTTCCTAAGTGTGGTGTGCCAGTGCTTTGAATGCCAGTGAGTATTTTAGCCATTATTTTGTCATTGCGAGGAACGAAGCAATCTCGTCCTCTTAATTAATTCAATTTTAATTTAACCGCAAAGTTCGCAAAGTTTTTCGCAAAGTCCGCAAGGGTTAACGTAAAAAACAAAGTTAAACACGAATTTCACAAAACTTCATAAAAATTCAATTATTTTTGACGCTATGAGATTACTAAAAATTATTTTTTGGGTACTGTGGCGCGTTTGGTTTTATGTAGTTATGGGCGCCATAATCGTAATTTTGTTCCCGTTATTGATTATTTCTATTCTTTCAGAAAAGTTTTATCCTATGTTTTTTATGTTGGCCC
>JANNCY010000056.1:0-32426 GCA_031387085.1 Flavobacteriales bacterium
GAGCAGTTTTAAGGAGATACGCTTCGCTTTAGATTTTTAGATACGCCCTTCGGGCTTTAGATTATTGGATAATCTTTCTTAAAATATAAAATCCCATTTCAATTAAGAAATGGGATTTTATATTTTCACCCTATATTAATCAAAAAGCTTAGCGTGTCTAAGAGCGCAGCGTGTCTAAAATTATAAAGCCCAAAGGGCGTATCTATCGCAAAACAATTTCCTTCACGACTTCCTTCCGAAGTTCTTCATTCAACATGGTAATGATTTTTTGTTTCCCATAACTCAACTCTTCGCGTAAAACAGCTGAAGTTAACTTTACATACAAGGTACTTCCTTTTAAAATTACTTCTTGTGTATAGCTGTTAACACCGTTGCCCATAAGATTTTTCCAAGCTGCTTCTACATCAATTTTATCCATGCCTGCTTCGAGCTTATTGACATGAATAAACTGCTTTAAAACGTCGCTTATCGAACCTTCATTGCTTTGTCTTTTTGCCATTATTTAAAAGAAAAAGGGATTTGTTTTTTATAATGGTATTCTATATTGGCTGCGTTTTTTAACACTAAAATAGAATCCTGCAATTCGAGAATTTCTTCTTTCCATTTGCCGAAATTAGTACTGTAATTAATGTAATAATCGCCATGCTCATTAGAAATTGAAATGGTTTCTTTTAGATTATTTGTGGTATACTTTCCGTTCAATTGTGGCATTACTTTTTGACGAAATCCTACTATTTTATTGTCAAGCTGAGCTTGTCGAAGCTCAAAGTAATCGATGGTTGGATTGACTTTATAGTCTTTCTTTTCTCCATTGGCTAAAATCACTTTTTCAATTTCCCAATAGCCATTTATTTTGCTAATAGCCGTTTCTGGAATTGCCTTTTTGCACGATGTTAGTATCACCAAAACCAATAAAATCAAACCTGTTTTTCTCATAATCGAAATAAAAATTTAAAATTACAATTTATTTCTAGGAATAAAAAAGTATTTTTGACTAAACCATTTTGACGTCTATAAGTCAAAGCGAGAAAATTTGCTTTATGAAAAAAACCTTGTCCCTAATCGCAATTTCCCTTTTTATATTTGGATGTAGTTCCGATTCTGATACTACTTCTACTCCAGTTCCAGAAACCATGTATTTTCCCCCGTCTGACGGAAATGTTACTTGGGAAACCAAATCTATTTCCAATTTGGGTTGGAACCAAAGTGCTGTACAACCACTGCTTGATTATCTCAATTTAAAACATTCTAAATCTTTCATCATTTTAGTTAATGGGAGAATCGTTATGGAAAATTATTTCAATGGTCATACTTCAACTTCTCCTTGGTATTGGGCAAGCGCCGGAAAAACGTTAACATCAACAGTAACCGGAATTGCACAACAGGAAGGGATTTTAAATATCAACAATAAAGTTTCGGATTATTTGGGAACGGGATGGACGAGCGCACCGTTAGCCAAAGAAAATTTGATTACATGTAAAAACTTATTATCGATGAATTCGGGTTTGAATGATGCATTGGGCGATGATGTTTCTCCAGCCAACCTGCAATATGTTGCCGATGCCGGAACACGTTGGGCGTATCACAATGTGTATGTGAAATTGCAAAGTGTGGTATCACAAGCGAGTGGTCAAACGTGGACGAATTATTTCAACACTAAATTAAGGGATAAAATTGGAATGACAGGTGGAGCGTGGATTGACAGTGGTGATGGATTGAGTGTGTATTGGAGTACTACTCGAAACATGTCACGTTTTGGTCTGCTTGCATTAAATAAAGGTAAATGGAATGGTACAACAGTCATTAATGAAACGTACTTTAATGAAGCAACAACTACTTCGCAAGCCATTAATCAGAGTTATGGTTATTTGTGGTGGTTGAATGGAAAAACATCGTATCACTTACCACAATCACAAGCACAATTCCCTGGAAGTATTATTCCATCTGGTGCGAATGATATGTTCATGGCATTGGGTAAAAACGATCAGAAAATATATGTAATACCGAGTAAGAAAATGGTAGTCATCAGAATGGGCGATGCTGCCGATGCTGTAAATCCAGCATTATCTGATTTTGATAATGTGCTATGGCAAAAAATTAATGCGTTATACCAATAAGAAACTACTTAAATTTCGAATCAAAGAATTTGATAAAAGCGTAAACAAACAATATAAAAGTTATCGTTTGCAAACCCATTGCAATACTTGTAAAATTCTTTTCTATTAGTTTGGCGAAAATTGCAATTCCGATGCTTATTAGAATTAGAATAATTGGGGATGCCTTTTTAAAAAAATCAATAAACTTCATCATTAATTAAATTTATAACGAATGGTGGCACAAACGTTTGAAAACTTAGATACAATTTGACCTTCTATTTCTCCCGGTTTGGAAAAATAATCGTTGTTTGTAGTATATCTCACATCTATTGAATATCTTTTTAAAAATTGATATCCTATTCCTAAATTAAATGATAATGCAGCATTAGAATTAGCACGTTTAATATTTGTAGTATTAAACGCCACACTCGAGCTGAATGTCGTTTCATCACTAAAGAGCATCGTATATTCGAGTGAGGCATCTATAAAAACACTGTTGTTTGATTTGTTTTTTAGATAAAATCTTGGTCCAAGATTAAAATGAAGAAAATTAGAAGAAAAATCAAATTGTTCGTAAATAGTTGAAATACTAGATGGAATTTGTTGTTGATGCTCGTAACTAATTTTTGCTTTATCAAAACTTGCTCTAATAAATAATTCGGTAGTGTTTTTCTTCAAAGGCAACATGTATGATATTTCAATTCCAATTGTAGGAGAAGTGGAACTTTCTTTAAATGATTGCGAATAAAAATATTCATTTTCAAAACTAATATTATTAAACTTCGCTCCTAAAAAAACAGAAAATCTCAATTTTTCTTTAACCTCGTTTTTTGTCAAATCAATAGTAGTACCGCTTTTACATACATTATAATCATTAACCGCATTTTTCAACTCATCACCATAGTATTCAATTTTATAAAACTTTTGATAGGTAGAATTAGTACCACATTTAATGTTATCAAATAATTGCCTTCTAAATTTTGTGTTTTCATTTAAGACTTTATTATCATAAACAGATTTGTTATAAATCAAGTAGATTAAAGCTTCTGAATTTGTCATTTTAAGATAATAGAATGGTACTTCATTTATGGTTGCCGCATACAAGCTGGCATCGCCTTCCACTAAAACCTTAAGTAATAGCTGTCTCTTTCCTATTTTTGGCTCTGTATCTTTTCTAGTTGAATTCGAAAAATCCTTAGTATATTCAACATCATAATCGACAATTCTTGATAAATATTTATCTGTATTTTCAATCTGCAATTCCGAAATATCGTCAATTCTAATTTGAATTTCTTTATCACTTTTATCCTTTTTAAAATAGATAAAATCGTTGTCATCAAGTTTGTAATCGTTTATAAATCCCTCGACCTTAAAACCCGAATTAGAAATATAATACCCCGATTTAAAATCGGATTGAGAAAATGATAGGTTAAATGTCACTACTACTACTAATACAATAATTTTTTTCATGGTTTATATTTTTATTTAAAGAAACTATCCACAAACTCGTATTTATTGAATACCTGAAGATCTTCTAAACCTTCTCCTACTCCAATATATTTGACTGGAATTTGAAATTGATCGGATATTCCAATCACCACTCCACCTTTTGCAGTTCCGTCTAGTTTTGTAACTGCTAAACAGGAAACTTCAGTTGCTGCTGTAAATTGAGTAGCTTGTTCAAAAGCATTTTGACCAGTAGATCCATCCAGCACTAAAAGTACGTCGTGAGGAGCATCACTAACGACTTTTTCCATTACGCGTTTTATTTTTGTCAATTCGCTCATCAAACCCACTTTGTTGTGCAAACGACCAGCGGTATCAATAATTACCACATCGGCATTTTGACTCACGGCACTTTGTAAGGTATCAAAAGCTACGGATGCTGGGTCGCTTCCCATTTGTTGTCTTACAATTGGAACACCCACTCTATCCGCCCAAATTTGCAATTGATCGATAGCTGCGGCACGAAACGTATCGGCAGCACCAAGTACGACATCGTAACCTGCTTTCTTGAAATGATAGGCGAGTTTACCAATAGTCGTTGTTTTTCCTACTCCGTTAACACCAACGACCATGATTACGTATGGTTTTTTGTTGGCCGGAATCGTAAATTCGGTTTCTTCACCCGATTGTGTTTCGGATAAGAGTCCGGCGATTTCATCACGTAAGATGCTATTGAGTTCGTCGGTTCCTAAGTATTTATCATTGGCAACGCGTTCTTCGATACGTTTGATGATTTTAAGCGTCGTGTTAACGCCAACATCGGAAGTAACAAGAATTTCTTCGAGGTTGTCTAAAACATCCTCATCGACTTTTGATTTACCAGCAACGGCTTTGGTGAGTTTAGAAAAAAACGATGTTTTTGTTTTTTCTAATCCCTTATCTAAGGTTTCTTTTGCCTCTTCGGTTATTTGCGGTTCCTTCTTTTCGGAGGAGAATAGTTTTTTGAAAAATGACATGTTTATTAATTAGCAAATTAAATAATTAGCGAATTAGCGAATGGCATCTATAATTAGCTAATTCGCTAATTGCCTCATTTGCTAATTGTCAGCCCGGATAGTAGCGGAAAGCCCGGAGTTTTGAAGCCAGAGTTTTTGAAAATTATCGTGGCGACCAAAGGAAGCCAACGGGAATTTTAGAAAAACCGGCTGAAAGACGAGGACTTGCAGCGGATAGCCGGAAAAGCTGCTACAAATATAAAATAAAAAAGCTACTTCCGAAAGAAAGTAGCTTAGCTATATAGTGTTTTTAGAATTATTTCTTTTTCAAGAAAGAATCTACTTCTTCTGGAGCCATAATGCTTTGAACGAATGTATAAGCACCCGTTTTTGGAGATTTAACCATTTTGATTGCTTTGGTTAATCTTTTAGAAGAGGTTTGTAATGTTGCTACGGTTTTCTTTGCCATGATATATTTGTATTTGAATTATTTTAAAATTCCCAAATGATACATTTGTAATTTATAAAAAATTCCTAATTATTTAATTTCTTTATGAACAGTCATTCTCTTTAAGATTGGATTAAATTTCTTAATCTCTAATCTGTCTGGAGTATTTTTTTTGTTTTTAGTTGTAATGTAACGAGAAGTTCCTGCCACACCTGTGGTTTTGTGTTCTGTACATTCTAAAATTACCTGGATTCTATTGCCTTTCTTTGCCATCTTGCTTTACTTTTTTTTAGGATAGATTATTTAATAAATCCGTTAGCTTTAGCTGTTTTTAACACAGCTGCCAATCCATTTTTATTGATTGTTTTAATTGTAGATGCAGCTACTCTAAGAGTAATCCATCTGTCTTCTTCAGCAAGATAGAAACGTTTTTTAACTAAGTTTACAGAAAATTTTCTCTTAGTTTTATTCATCGCGTGGGAAACGTTATTTCCTACCATCGCTCTTTTACCAGTAAGGTCACAAACTCTAGACATTATGCTTTTCTTTTATCGTTATTCTAAATAAGGGTGCAAACTTACGGAAAATAAATTGTAGTAACAAAAAAATTATTGCACATTTTTTAAAATTTCTTTCATCAAAATTTCAAATGATTTGTTTGTCGCTCTATCTATCACTTTTTCACGAGGTTGCCCGAAATTAAATGCTGAAGAAAAAACTCCGTTTGGTGTGGCGACAGCGATAAAAACGGTTCCGATAGTCGCATCGGCATCGCCTTTAGACGGTCCAGCATTTCCTGTTGTCGCGATGGCGTAATCGGTTTGCATTAGTTTTTGGATTCCGATTGCCATTTCTTTAGCAACTTCTGTGCTTACAACTGAGTGTTCTTTTATGGTTTGTGGATTGACTCCGAGTATTGAAATTTTGGTGTCGGTAGCGTAACTCACGATGCTTCCTTTAAAATAATTGGAAGCTCCAGCTACAGATGTAATTCGTTCTGCAATTTTTCCACCAGTGCAACTTTCGGCAGTCGAAATGGTTTTTTTGTGTTTTGTAAGCAAACGTCCTAAAACGACTTCTATGGTTTCATCTTCGTCAAATCCGACGATGATGTCTCCGATGATTTGGGTTAAGGATTGTACGTTTTCTTCAATGTTTTTTTCGAGTAGTTCTTTGTTGGTTCCTCTTGCTGATAATCGCAACCGCACTCTTCCTGGTGCTGGTAAATAGGCTAGTTTTATAAACTCAGGAAGATTGTTTTCCCAACTTTCAATGCGTTCGGCAATCAAACTTTCACCTTGACCGTAAGTCAATATTGTTTTGTGGATAATATATGGTCGTTCGTACTCTATTATGATTTTCGGAACGATAACTTCTTCGATCAAATATTTCATTTCATACGGAACGCCAGGTAACGAAATGTAAACGGTGTTTTCCTTTTTCATCCACATGCCAGGTGCTGTTCCCATTTTGTTGAATAACACTTCGCATTTGGACGGAACTAGTGCTTGATCTTTATTTAATTGCGTAATGGGACGTTTGTAAAACCCTTCTATCATTTCAGTCACATGTGCTAAAACGTCTTTATTGACTACTAGAGTATCGTCGAAGTAGTCACAGAAAGTATATTTGGTAATGTCGTCTTTAGTTGGACCTAGTCCACCAGTAATAATCACTAAATCTACTTTATTCTGAAGCGACGCGAAGGTATCCAAAATGTGTTTTTTGTCATCGGAAATGGAAAGCATTTCGGTAATTTGTATTCCGATTTTGTCCAACGATTTGGCGATAAAACCCGAATTGGTATCGACAATTTGTCCGATGAGAATTTCGTCGCCAATGGTTACGATAGTTGCTTTCATTCAGAGTTTAATATTGTTTTTTAAAGGATTCATGCTGTCGCTTCGCTTGAGTCATACTAATGAGATTGAGTGATTGAGTAACTTAGTTTTATGGATTTGAATAATTACATTCTTTTGGCACAATCAAATATCTAGTGTTTTTTGCCCAAGATTTTAAAATATAAATATGCTTTTTTTGAGAATTAAGACCAATAAAGTACATGATTTTTGCGATTCCGTTTGGAATATTTCTTTCCAACTTGAACTCTTCATAAGCTGTCACAAAATCAAGTAATGGTAAATGAAAACTTGTACTTTTTTCTAAAATATAATAACTTCTTCCTAATTTCTTTTTTTTCTCTCTATTGCTATCATTTGATTTTAGAATATAAAATGGATAATTTTCTTTATCAATCAAAGTATCTTTTCTATTATCAAAATTGTAATTTTTAACCTGATATTTATATGGATTTTTAAATCTCGAAACAAATTCACATTTTAGATTAATGACTTCTGCTGTAGAGAAGTCCTTTTTTGCAACATAAGTTGTAGAAATTACTCCATTATAATCAAGAAAGTAAAGTTCATAATTCAAATTATCTTTCTCTTTAATTCTCAAAAAATAGCTATTATCCTCAGAATTGGTTAAATAAACAACTTTCTGAACTTTAGATGTATCAGTTGATTGAAAATTATATTCCAACATATAATTAAATGAATATTTCCTTTGACTAAAAGAAAAAAGCGAAAAAGTAAAGCACAAAAAAAGTAAAAATTGATTCTTCATAAGTCTAAAATAATCAATTTTTACTTTTAAAATTATAATACTGTAAATAATTACAATTCGAAATCCTTCTTGATTTCTTTAATTGCTTTATCTACTTGATCTTGAATACTTATAAAAGTAGCTTCAATTTCTTTTTTCTTGCCTTCAATTTTTGTCCAGGATTCTACCTGAATAATTTCTTCGTATGCCATCGACAATCCAAGTAAATCAAGCGTTGGCTTTATTTTATGAGCGTAAGCATACGCCAATTTGTGATCTTTGTTTTTGATTCCCAATTCAATTTGTTTTAAATCTTGTGGGACTTCAGTCACAAAAAGTGAGATGATTTGCGATACAAATTCAGGATCGTTGTCTGAAAGTGCGTATACTTTTGATAAATTATAATTTAACGCCATTTTTATTTTACTTGAATTTTAAACATTTTTTTTTCTTCTATATAGCCTTCTAGAACATCATTTGGTTTTACAACGGCAACACCTTCTGGTGTTCCTGTAAAAATAATGTCGCCAATTTTTAATGTAAAGTACTGTGAAACATGCGCTATTAACGCATCTATTTTCCACAACATAAATTGGGTATTGCCTTTTTGAACGGTTGTACCATTATTCTTTAATTCAAAATTAATGTTTTCTAATGAATTAAAAAGTTTTTTTGGCAAAAAGTCGCCAATTACTGCCGAACCGTCAAAACTCTTGGCCTTTTCCCAAGGCAATCCTTTTTCTTTAAGTTGACTTTGCAAATCACGCGCTGTAAAATCAATTCCCAACCCAATTTCATCATAGTATTTATGAGCAAACTTGGGCTCAATGTACTTCCCAACTTTATTTATTTTTACCAAAATTTCCACTTCGTGATGGATGTCTTCTGAAAAATCCGGAATCACAAACGGATGTTGCTTAAGTAAAACAGCACTGTCGGGTTTCATAAAAACCACTGGTTCATCAGGTCGTTCGTTTTGAAGCTCCTCGATGTGTTTGACGTAATTTCTACCGATGCAGATGATTTTCATTCTTTATAGGGTTGGAAGATGGAAGAACGGAAGCTGGAAGATTTAAAAACCTTCCAGCTTCTAACTTCCTACTTCTAGCTTTTTGTATTTAATTTTCTGAGTTTGATTCCAGTTAACACTTTTTTGGTGTACAAAGGAAAATCGGCTCCTTGAATCCAACCGTAATAACCTGGTTCTTTTTCAAGAACGTCTTCTACCAATTGATTTTTATTTTTCCCAAAAGTAAAAATCTCTTGGCCTTTGTCATTTAATGCTATAAATCCGGCGAAATCAACCGATTTTTTTCGAGTCGTAAATTCGGAAAGCGATTTCATATCATTCTCTAAATCGTCATAACGATCCAATTGTGCTTTTAATATTTCATACGTTGCCATCGTATCGGCTTCGGCAGAATGCGCATTTTCCAAACTTTTTCCGCAATAAAATTTTAATGCTGCACTTAATGTTCGTTCTTCTTTCTTGTGAAATATCGTCTGTACATCAACAGAAACGCGGTTTTTCATATCAAAATCGACTTCTGCACGAAGTAATTCTTCGGCTAAAAGGGGAATATCAAAACGATCGGAATTGAATCCAGCCAAATCCGAATCTTTAATCATGTTATGAATTTGGGATGCTAATGCCGTAAACGTAGGTTCGTTGGCTACTTTTTCATTGGAAATTCCGTGAATCGCTGTCGCTTGTGGCGGAATGGGAATTGTAGGATTCACCAACCATGTCTTGCTTTCCTTGTTTCCGTTTGGAAATACTTTGAAAATAGAGATCTCTACAATTCGGTCTTTCGCAACATCGATTCCGGTTGTTTCTAGATCAAAAAAGCAAATCGGACGGTTTAGTTTTAATTTCATTATTGATAATTATGCTGACAAATATAAAATTTTGTAGTTACCGTTAATCGAATACAGTGAAAAGTTTTACTTTTTAACATAAAAAAAACCTCTCTTTTTAGGAAAGGGTTGACTTATAATTATTTATAATTAATATTCTCTATTCGCATCAAAAGCTTCTAAGTATTCGGCTACTCTTTTTACGAAACTTCCACCTAAAGCACCATCAACAACGCGATGGTCGTAACTGTGCGATAAAAACATTTTTTGACGAATTCCAATAAAATCGCCTTCTGGAGTTTCGATAACCGCTGGCACTTTTCGGATGGCACCCAATGCTAAAATTCCCACTTGTGGCTGATTGATAATTGGTGTTCCGAAAACACTTCCGAAAGTTCCAACATTGGTTACAGTGTAGGTTCCGCCTTGTGTATCGTCTGGTTTTAATTTTCCAGCTTTGGCTCGGTTTCCTAAATCGTTTACCGCTTTTGCCATTCCGACAAGGTTTAACTGATCGGCATTTTTAATCACAGGAACAATCAAATTTCCGTTTGGTAACGCTGCTGCCATTCCGAGATTGATGTTTTTCTTTTTGATAATGTAATCGCCATCAACAGAGATATTCATTCCTGGGAAATCTTTCAATGCTTTTGCAACGGCTTCCATCATAATTGGAGTAAACGTCAGTTTTTCACCTTCGCGTTTTTCAAAAGCTGCTTTTACTTTATCACGCCATTTTACAATGTTCGTCACATCGACTTCGATAAACGATTGTACATGCGCCGAAGTTTGTACCGAAGCGACCATATAACCCGAAATCAATTTACGCATTCTGTCCATCTCAACAATTTCGTCGCCACCGTTTACGGATACAGGAACTGCTTGAGTTGTCGGTTGAGCAACTTGTTGTGTTAGTGAAGGACTTTCGACTTTCGACTTTCGACTTTCGACGAATTTCAAAATATCTTCTTTAGTAACGCGTCCGTCTTTTCCTGAACCAGAAATGCTTTCTAATTCGGCAATGGAAACACCTTCAGCTCCGGCAATGTTTTTTACTAAAGGCGAAAAGAATTTATCAGATGCAGAAAAATCAGCTGGAGCTGCATTTTCTTTTGCAACTTCAATTGTTTTTTCAACTTCCGCAACAATTGGAGCGGCAACCTCAGCAACAGTTGGTACGGGTGCACTTCCACCTTCTGTTTCAATAATGGCTATGGTTTGTCCGACTTTAACCACATCATTCACTTGGAATAAAATTTCGGTTAAGGTTCCTGAAACTTCACTCGGAATTTCGCTATCTACTTTATCGGTTGCGATTTCCAAAACAGCTTCATCGGCAGCAATAGCATCTCCAACGTTTTTTAACCAGTTGGTAATTGTAGCTTCTGCGACGCTTTCTCCCATTTTGGGTAATTTCAATTCAAACTTTGCCATATAGTTAAACTAAAGTTGTGTTTTGTTTTTTGGTCTGCAAAATTAGTAAAAGAATTTAGGTTTTGCCACGAATTTGCTAATTTTTATTATTATTCGATTGCGCAATTACAATCACTTCGCCTCTGTCATAACTGGAATTACTTCCAATTATATAATTACTATTGGCAGACAACAATTTAAAAGTGAATGCGTTGTTTTTGTTTTCTTCAAAAAATTGAATCGCTTCTTTAAAAGTAATGCAATTGGTATCGATAATGATTTCGCTATTATTCCTTATGGAAATGTTTAATTTTCCATTTATTATGGATGCCAATTGCACACTTTTTTGAAGTTTTGTTTCTATTCTTTGCATAACGGAAGTATCATTCGAAACCAAAACATAACTTTTGGGAGCTAATTTTACTTTTGGTTTTCCTTGCATCCTTTTAACTAAAGAAAAGAAAACGATTCCTATTTTCATAAATAAGGAAAAGAAAATCGATACTTTAAAATGCTTTTTATAAAAGAAATTCATGGCTTCTTGAAAGCGTTTCATGTACGTTTCATCTTTTACAGTGCTTTCTCCTTTATAATGTATGACCGATGTTTCGTGAAAATAATAATTGGATTTTCCTTTTAGCAAAACGCTATAACTCAAATCGATATCGTCCGAATACATAAAGCAATTTTCGTCGAAACCACCAATTTCATTATACAATTCGCGTTGCATCACCATAAAAGCTCCGACTAGTATTTCGACTTTTCCTGTTTGGTTTTCACTCAGATGTTGCGCGTAATATTGGTTGAAAAGTTTTGATTTTGGAAATCCTTTAAACAAACTGAAAATCTTGGTGAAAGCAACCCATGGCGTTGGGATTCCGCGTTTGGATTCGGGTAGAAAATTCCCGGTTCCGTCGATGAGTTTGCAGCCGATGATTCCGAGATTATTTTGTTTTTCAGCGAAAGCTAAAACTTTAGTAAAAGTATCTTCGGCAACAACCGTATCCGGATTTAAGATGCAGATGTAATCGCCTTTAGCTTGTGCCACTCCAATATTATTTCCTTTTGGAAAACCAAAATTGGTTGAGTTTTCGATAAGTTGTACATTCGGAAATCGTTGCTTCATCATACTACAACTATCATCGGAAGAATGGTTATCGATAACAATTATTTCACCATCAACACCTTCAAGTGCTTTTTGGACACTTAAAACGCATTGCTCTAAAAAATAGCGAACGTTGTAATTGAGGATGATAACCGATAATTGCATTGGACAAATATAATGGATTGTTGGATTATTAGATTATTGGATTATTAGATTTTTGAATTTGTTATGAAAAACAGCTTCCTAGCCCCGATTGAAATGGAAATCTTTTTTAAGATTGCCCCGTAGCTTGCGAAGGGGAAATACAATATTAAAAAAATTGAAATGGAAAGCGGGATAAAGCTACAAAACCTAAAAAAAGAAAAGATTGCTTCGTTCCTCGCAATGACCTACTTTTGCACCCGAGACCGTAGGTCGAATTGTATGAAATAAAAAAATTATAGTTGTGAATTACCTTTCAGTAGAAAATATATCCAAATCGTTTGGCGAGCGTAACTTGTTTAAAGGCCTTTCGTTTGGTATCAATAAAGACCAAAAAATTGCTTTTATTGCCAAAAATGGTTCGGGCAAAACGTGCATTATGAAAATCCTGAATGGCGAAGATTTGCCTGATACCGGAAACGTTGTCGTTCGTAAGGAAATCAAAATGGCGTTTTTATCGCAGACTCCCAATTTGCAAGATGAGTTGACGATTGAAGAAAGCATTTTTGCTTCCGATAATGAAATTTTACACGTGATTGAACGTTATGAAAAAGCATTAGAAAATCCAGATGACACTGATGCTTACGAAAAAGCTTTCGACGATATGGACCGTCATAATGCGTGGGATTTTGAAACGCAATTCAAGCAAATTTTGTTCAAATTGAAGTTGGAAGATTTTAAATTGAAAGTCAAAAATCTTTCGGGTGGACAGAAAAAAAGATTGTCCTTGGCGATTATCCTAATCAATCGTCCTGACTTATTAATATTGGATGAGCCTACGAATCACTTAGATTTAGAGATGATCGAATGGTTAGAGAGTTATTTTGCGAAAGAAAACATTACCTTGTTTATGGTGACGCACGACCGTTTCTTTTTGGAGCGTGTTTGCAACGAAATCATCGAATTAGACAACGGAAAATTATACCAATACAAAGGCAACTATTCCTATTATTTAGAGAAAAAAGAAGAGCGCATCGCTTCGGAAAATTCGAGCATCGATAAAGCACAAAACCTTTTTGTAAAAGAATTGGCATGGATGCGACGCCAGCCGAAAGCGAGAACTACCAAATCGAAATCGCGTCAGGATGATTTTTATGTAATTAAAGAAAAAGCTGAAAGCAGACGAAAAGAAAATGTGGTTGAATTAGAAATCAACATGGAACGCTTGGGAAGTAAGATCATCGAGCTGCATAAAATCTCGAAACGCTATGGAGACAAAGTGATTTTGGATAATTTCAGTTACGATTTTCAGCGTGGCGCACGAATCGGAATCATCGGTAAAAACGGAACCGGAAAATCGACGTTCCTCAACATGTTAACGAAAACCATTCCGCTCGACGGTGGAAAAGTAGTTACTGGTGACACGATAAAAATTGGTTATTATACGCAAAGTGGCATCAATCCGAAACCAGGGCAACGTGTGATTGATATTATAAAAGAATACGGTGAATACATTCCGCTTACAAAAGGGAAAATCATTTCGGCTTCGCAGTTGCTCGAACGTTTTTTATTTGACAGCAAAAAACAATACGATTTTGTAGAAAAATTAAGTGGTGGCGAATTGAAACGATTGTATTTGTGTACGGTTTTGATTCAAAATCCGAATTTCTTGATTCTCGATGAACCAACCAACGACTTGGATATTATTACCTTAAATGTATTGGAAAGTTTCCTATTGGATTTTCCAGGTTGCTTACTTGTCGTTTCGCACGACAGGTATTTTATGGACAAGATTGTCGACGATTTGTTTGTGTTTAGAGGCAACGGAATTGTAGAGAATTTCCCAGGGAATTATTCTGATTTCAGAGCTTATGAAGATTCGGCGGAACCAGAAAAAAATGATAAGATTGCTTCGTCCCTAGCAAAATCATGGAAACAAACCAAAACGATTTCGGCAGGATTGTCATTTAATGAGCAAAAGGAATTCCAAAAAATAGAACGCGAAATCAAGGATTTAGAATACGAGAAGAAACAAATTGAGCAATTGTTTTCGGATGGGAAAGTGGCAGATAATGAGATTGAGAAACGTGCTAACGAATTGCAAAAAGTGATTCAAACGATAGAAAATAAAGAAGAACGTTGGTTTGAGCTTTCTTATAAAATGGAATAGCCCCCTAACCCCCAAAGGGGGAATCAAAATTGAAATATTAAATTATATCTATTTAAAATTGTCTTTTTTTAAAAAAATATAAACAAAGTTTTTATTCCCCCTTTGGGGGTTAGGGGGCTTTTACCGCAACTCCAAAAACCAACACGGAGTACATTCGCCTTTTGTATTTGATTTAGTGACGAAATGTTTTTATGATAAAAAAAAATACTCAGAATATTCGATTTTAAAAGAGTATCGAAAATCATTACTACAAAACAAAAACACGATTGAAGTCACTGATTTCGGAGCTGGTTCACGAGTATTTAAAAGCAACACAAGAGCGATACATCAAATTGCTAAAACAGCAGGAATATCTTCAAAACGTGCAGAACTTCTATTCAGATTTACAAATTATTTTCAGCCAACAATCATTTTAGAGATTGGAACTTCTTTAGGATTGGCGACTTCTGCTTTAGCATTGGGGAATAAAAATGCAAAAATCATAACATTAGAAGGATGTGAAAACACAATGCCAATTGCAAAAACACAATGTCAATTATATAATCTAAAGAACATTGATTTTATTACTACTGAATTCTCTTCCTATTTAAACAATTATCAATTGTCAACTATCAATTATCAATTAATATATTTTGACGGCAATCATTCCAAAGAAGCAACATTGACCTATTTTGATCTTTTGCTCCCCACAATTACCAACGAATCGGTTTGGATTTTCGACGACATTCATTGGTCGACAGACATGAATGCAGCTTGGGAAATTATAAAAAACCATGCTGAAGTTACCGTTACTATTGATACTTTTCAATGGGGCATCGTATTTTTTAGAAGCGAACAAGAGAAAGAACATTTTGTAATTCGAGTTTAATTATCTGTAACAAAATTCATTTTAATTCTACTTATAGCACAATTACACTTTCATTTTGTATTTTTATAATCCAAAATCCTAATTCCTAATTTTCAATGACAAATCCATTAATTAAAATAACCGACCTTAAACGAGATTTCGAATTGGGAAGTGAGATTATCTATGTATTAAAAGGCATCGATTTAGTTATTAATAAAGGAGAATATGTCGCTTTAATGGGTCCGTCAGGCTCTGGAAAATCAACATTAATGAACCTTTTAGGATGTTTAGATACACCGACATCGGGTTCATATATCTTAAACGGAAAAGACGTCAGCCAAATGCACGACGACGATTTGGCCGAAATTCGCAACAAAGAAATTGGTTTTGTATTTCAAACGTTCAATTTACTTCCCAGAACTACCGCTTTAGATAACGTGGGTTTACCAATGGTGTACGCCGGATTTCCAAAATCGGAACGAAATAAAAGAGCGACCGAGGTTTTAACACAAGTGAATCTTGCCGACAGAATGGATCACCAACCCAATCAGCTTTCGGGAGGACAACGTCAAAGAGTAGCAATTGCACGAGCTTTGGTTAACAAACCTTCCATCATTCTTGCCGATGAACCGACGGGGAATCTCGACAGCAAAACGTCGGTTGAAATTATGCAACTTTTCAATGACATTCATAAAAACGGAAATACCGTAATTGTGGTTACGCACGAAGAAGATATCGCAAAATACGCCCATCGTGTCATCCGCTTACGCGACGGAATGATTGAATCGGATACCATAAATCCGAATCCTCTTTAATATTTAAAGCAAAAGACTTGGGCTTTATCAGTGTTCCATTTTCCTGCTTTTGCTATTATCTTTGTTCGTACCTCACAAAGGATAGCCGCGCAATCAGGGCTAGTTAACAATCCATTTGAATTTTTGTTACCTTTGAAAAATCAAATTCAACATTCTAAATTCAACATTGAATATTCAACATTCAATTTTGAAATTTGAACACAAATAAATCCAAATGAAACGAGCTTTTTGCGAGTTACATCGAATACCTCTGACAAATTAAATCTAATGAGATGAAAGTATATACTAAAACAGGAGATAAAGGAACCACCGCTCTTTTCGGAGGCACACGTGTTTCTAAAGACCACATCCGAATAGAAAGTTACGGAACCGTCGATGAATTGAATTCGCACATCGGATTAATACGCGACCAGGAAATAAACGCTACCTACAAAAAAGTATTGATAGAAATTCAAGACCGACTCTTTACCGTTGGTGCCATTTTAGCAACACCACCCGAAAAAGAAACATTAAAAAACGGACAACTTCGTCTGCAAAATCTCGGAATCATTGAATCGGATATCGAATTTCTCGAAAACGAAATCGATAGCATGGAAACACAATTACCGCCAATGACAAATTTTGTTTTACCTGGCGGACATACCACAGTGTCATATTGTCATATAGCACGTTGTGTTTGTAGACGTGCCGAGCGATTAGCGGTACATTTGAATGATATCGAACCTACAGATGAAATGGTTATTAAGTACCTTAACCGACTTTCTGACTACCTTTTTGTCTTGGCACGGAAGTTGTCTCTCGACCTGAACGCTGACGAAGTGAAATGGATACCGAGAAAGTAGTAATCAGCTGGCAGTGGTCAGTTGGTAGTAAAATTTCGAAATATAAAAAGCAGTTTTTCATAGTTCATTTTTACAAAATTTATCGAATTATAAACAATTCAAAACTGAACACTGAACACTGAGCACTGAACACTAAAAAAACACGTTCTTAACTTTAATTATAAAATAAATCATTTTTTACTTGACTTTTTCAGTAATAAATTTATTTTTGCATAAATTATAAAATCGAAAGCAGATGTATTGGACCTTAGAATTAGCATCGTATTTAAGTGATGCCCCGTGGCCAGCGACCAAAGATGAGCTTATTGACTACGCTATTAGAGCAGGAGCTCCTTTAGAGGTAGTGGAAAATCTTCAATCAATTGAAGACGAAGGCGAAATATACGAATCAATGGAAGAAATTTGGCCCGATTATCCAACAGACGAAGATTATCTTTGGAATGAGGATGAATATTAAAAAATAAATAAAAACACAACAAGAAAAAAGTCTCCTTTGGGGCTTTTTTTTTTGTTTAAATTTGCACACCTAAAAATTATAAACCATTATGAGTTTTATTAATTCCATTATAAAAGTTTTTGTTGGCGATAAATCAGAGAAAGATGTTAAAGCTACACAACATTATATTACCAAAATAAAAGCTATTGAGCCTACGTTAAGTTCTCTTTCACATGATGAATTGCGGGCAAAAACCATTGCTTTTAAAGAACAAATCAAACAATCCCGTGCAACACAAGATGCCGAAATAGCAGCTAAATTGGCTGAAGCTGAAACCACAGAAGATATCGATCAAAGAGAAGATATCTACAATGCGATCGATGCACTCGAAAAAGAAGCATATGAAGTAACTGAAAAAGTATTAAAAGATATTCTTCCTGAAGCATTTGCTGTAATAAAGGAAACAGCAAAACGTTTTAAGGAAAACACTTCATTAACCGTTACTGCAACTCCAAAAGATCGCGAATTATCGGCAGCAAAACCTTATATTACTATAGAAGGCGATACTTCTACTTGGGCGAATTCATGGAATGCAGCTGGGAAACAAATCACATGGGACATGATTCACTACGACGTTCAGTTGATTGGTGGTATTGTACTTCACGAAGGTAAAATTGCCGAAATGCAAACTGGGGAAGGAAAAACATTAGTAGCTACACTCCCACTCTATTTAAATGCCTTGACAGGAAACGGAGTGCATTTAGTAACGGTGAATGATTACTTGGCGAAACGTGATAGCACGTGGAAAGCTCCTCTATTTGAATTCCATGGTTTGACTGTGGATTGTATCGACAATCACCAACCGAACTCCGATGCTCGCAGAAAAGCCTACGAAGCTGATATTACTTACGGAACCAATAACGAATTTGGGTTTGATTACTTAAGAGATAATATGGCGCATGCTCCAGAAGATTTGGTGCAACGCAAACACAATTTTGCTATAGTTGATGAGGTCGATTCGGTTTTGATTGATGATGCCAGAACACCATTGATTATTTCAGGTCCGGTACCCGATGGTGACCGTCATGAATTCAATGAGTTGAAACCAAAAGTGGAAAACTTATTCAACTTGCAACGTCAATTAGCCAATGGATTTTTATCGGAAGCCAAGAAATTAATCAAAGAAGGCAATACCAAAGAAGGTGGTTTTCAATTGTTGAGAGCGTATCGTTCACTTCCAAAGAATAAAGCGTTGATTAAGTTTTTGAGTGAGGAAGGTGTAAAAGCACTTTTACAAAAAACTGAAAACGAATACATGCAGGACAACAACCGCAAAATGCCGGAAGTTGATGAGGCAATGTATTTTGTAATCGAGGAAAAAAACAATCAGGTAGAATTGACCGATAACGGAATCAAATTCCTTTCTAAGGATACTGATGAACATTTCTTTATACTTCCAGACATCGGAACTGAAATCGCAACCATCGAAAAACAAAATCTTGAAAAAGACAAAGAAGCTGATGCCAAAGAAAAATTATTCCAAGATTTTGGTGTAAAAAGCGAGCGTATTCATACGTTAACGCAACTTTTAAAAGCGTATACCCTTTTTGAAAAAGATGTAGAATACGTGATCATGGACAATAAAATTCTTATTGTTGATGAACAAACAGGACGTATTATGGATGGACGTCGTTATTCGGATGGATTGCATCAAGCTATCGAAGCCAAAGAGCAAGTTACGATTGAAGCCGCCACACAAACCTTTGCAACGATTACACTTCAAAACTATTTCAGAATGTATAGCAAATTAGCTGGTATGACTGGAACAGCGGTTACAGAAGCGGGTGAACTTTGGCAAATTTATAAATTGGATGTAGTTGAAATTCCAACCAACCGCGGAATGTCGAGAGTGGATAAAGAAGATTTGATTTACCGTTCGGTAAGGGAAAAATTCAATGCCGTAATAGAAGATGTAACACAATTATCACAAGCAGGTAGACCCGTTTTAATCGGAACAACTTCTGTAGAAATATCAGAATTATTGAGTCGAATGCTTAAAATTCGTGGCGTTGCTCACAACGTTTTGAATGCGAAAATGCACAAGCAAGAAGCACAAATTGTAGAAGAAGCCGGAAAATCGGGAGTCGTAACTATCGCTACCAACATGGCGGGACGTGGAACCGATATTAAATTATCTCCGGAAGTAAAAGCTGCTGGCGGATTGGCGATTATAGGAACTGAACGTCACGATTCACGTCGTGTCGACCGTCAGTTGCGTGGTCGTGCGGGTCGTCAGGGAGATCCGGGAAGTTCGCAGTTTTATGTTTCTTTGGAAGATAACTTGATGCGTTTGTTTGGTTCAGAGAGAGTGGCTCGAATAATGGATAGAATGGGATTGAAAGAAGGCGAAGTAATTCAGCATTCGATGATGACCAAATCAATTGAAAGAGCTCAGAAAAAAGTCGAAGAAAACAACTACGGAACACGTAAACGTTTGTTAGAATATGATGATGTTATGAATGCGCAACGAGAAGTAGTTTACAAACGCCGTCGTCACGCATTACATGGCGAACGTCTGAAACTCGATATCGCCAATATGATGTACGACACTTGTGAAGTAATCGTAGGAGAAAATAAAGGGCAAAACAATTTCAAAAATTTCGAATATGAATTGATTCGTTATTTCTCGATCACTTCACCAGTTACTGAAAGTGAATTTGAAAAACTTTCTGAAACCGAATTGACTGGTAAAGTGTACAAAGCTGCAATGGCATATTATACTGAAAAAACAGAAAGAAGTGCGCGGGAAGCTTTTCCAATTATTACCGATGTTTACAAAAAAGAAGGCAACAAATTTGAACGTATTATCGTTCCTTTTTCTGATGGAATAAAATCACTGAATGTGGTGACCGATTTAAAAAAAGCATACGATTCTAATGGGAAACAATTGGTAGCCGATTTTGAAAAAAACATTACATTGGCTATTGTTGACGAAGCTTGGAAAAAACACTTACGCAAAATGGACGAATTGAAACAATCGGTTCAATTAGCGGTTCACGAACAAAAAGATCCATTACTAATTTATAAATTTGAAGCTTTTAATTTGTTTAGAACCATGTTAGATGGTGTTAATAAAGAAGTGATTTCGTTCTTGTTTAAAGGCGATTTACCGCAACAAAACAACAACATTCAAGAAGCAAGAGAAGTGCGTCAAAAAGAAAAATACACCGAATCTCGTGACGAAAGTGCTTCGCCAGTTAGGTCTTCGACCTCGGGTCAAAGCAGTGAAGAAGCGAATCGTGAAGCGGGACAAACGCAACAACGTCAGGTAACTGAAACTATAGTTCGGGAGATGCCAAAAATCAATCGTAACGACACCGTTACTGTTAAGCATGTGATGAGTGGTAAAACCGAAAGTTTGAAATACAAAAAAGCCGAAAGCATGATAGCTAGTGGCGAATGGGTTTTGGTGAACGAATAACCAAATTTCCTATAATCTTCAAAATAGATAATCTCCGATTGGTAAAACAATTGGAGATTTTTTTATTCGATTTTTAGATTTTTGGATGGTACGATTTTTCGATTCGAATAATCGAACAATCAAATAATCGGATTAAAAATAAATTTTCTTATCTTTACGTTAACAGAAAAAACTAACTATTAAAAAAAATAACATCATGGCAAAAAGTCAAGACGCAAAAAAAACAGTAAAAAAAGAACCTCTTAAAACAGCTAAAGAAAAGAAAGCGGAAAAAAGAGATAAGAAGAATTCTCCTAAAAGAGATTAAACTAGTTTATACTTAACCGCAAGGTTCGCTAAGTTTTACGCAAAGGTCGCAAGGAATAATTCTTTGCGACCTTTGCGTTTTTTTTCATTGCGAACCTTGCGGTTAAATTACAAGCTATCCGGGAAAATCTTCCCTGGATTTAATATGTTATTCGGATCAAAAACAAATTTAATACGTTCCATCAATTCCAAATGCGTTTTGGAAAAAGCGATATCCATAAAGTTTTTCTGCACATAACCAATTCCGTGTTCTCCAGAAAGTGTTCCTTTTAAAGAAACCGTCAATTCAAATATTTCGCGAATTCCTTTCGGAACTTCGAAGTTCCAGTTGTCGTCCGTCATGTCTGATTTTATGATATTAACATGTAAATTTCCATCACCCGCGTGACCATAACAAATCGATTTGAACCCGTATTTATTGCCAATTTTTTTGATGCCATTCAACAATTCTGGCAACATATATCGAGGCACAACAGTATCTTCTTCCTTGTAAATAGAATTTGATTTTACCGCTTCTGCAATCGAACGGCGCATTTTCCACAATGCATTTTTTTGATCTTCCGAATCGGCAAACAACACCTCATCAATTTCAAATTGTTCCAGAACAGTCATAATTTTTTCTGCTTCCGACATTAAAATTTCAGGATAATTACCATCAACTTCTATTAACAAATGTGCTTCAATGCTATCCTTCACTTGAACGCTCAAACCGTCTACATATTTCAACGCCCAATCGATAGCATCTCTTTCCATAAATTCTAAAGCACTTGGCACAATTCCCGCTCTAAAAATTGCAGAAACTGCTTCACAAGCTTGGCTGGCATTGTAAAACGGAACCAATAACAACACGTTATGGGAGTTTTGTGGCAGTAATTTTAAAACAACTTTGGTAACCACACCCAAAGTTCCTTCACTACCTACCAACAATTGTGTTAAGTTGTATCCTGTTGAATTTTTTAAAGTATTGGCACCCGTCCAAATAATATCGCCTGTTGGTAAAACAACTTCTAAATTCAAAACATAATCTTTGGTAACACCGTATTTCAAAGCCCTGGCTCCACCTGCATTTTCGGCAACATTTCCTCCAATCCAACAACTTCCTTGACTACTAGGATCGACAGGATAAAACAATCCTTTTTCGGCAACAGCTTCTCTTAATACTTGAGTAATTACTGCTGGTTCTACAGTGACCTGGAGATTTAGCTCATCGATTTCGATGATTTTGTTGAGACGTTCCATTGAAAGTCCGATGCCTTGATAAATACACAAAGCACCTCCGCTTAAGCCTGTACGGGCTCCCATTGGTGTAGTTGGAATCTTATATTCGTTAGCCAATTTTAAAATTTCAGCTATTTCCTTAGCATTGGCTGGTTTTACAACGACACTTGGTGGAAAAACATAATCTTCGGTTTCGTCATGACCGTAATAATTGCGCGTTTCATCGTCCGTAAAAACATAATCAGAACCAAGAATAGAAGCTAGTTTTTGATGTACTTCAGGTGTGATTTGCATAGTTTGATAATTGAAAAGTAAAAATAAGTTATTACACTGAGATACACAAAAAGTTATTACACTGAGATGCAAAGAGGTTGGCACAGAGCATTCATTTGAATGAGGAAATTTTACAAAAGACATAACCTAATTAGCCCCGATTGAAGGACCCGAGGTTGAAAACCGAACTGGCGAAGCAAACGCCGCGCGTGACGAAAAGCGGGAAAAGGGAAACCAAAAAAGCCTGAACCTTTCGCTTCTAAACCTTTATCTTTTCCTTTTTTAAGTTAGGCAAAAAGTAGCAAATGACTCCAATAATTGGCAAATACGAACAAACATGATACACAAATCCGATGGAGGTGTGATCGGCAAGAACGCCTAATAACGCCGATCCCAAAGCACCCATTCCGAAAGCAAATCCATAGAAGAGTCCGGATACCATGCCGAGTTTTTTTGGCACTAATTCTTGCGCATAAACTAAAATGGCCGGAAATGCCGAGGAGATGATAATTCCGATGACTACCATCAAAACGTCTGTCCAAAATAAATTGACATACGGCAATAGCAAAGCAAACGGAGTGGCCCCGAAAACCGACAACCAAATCACGTATTTTCTTCCAATTTTATCGCCTAATGGACCGCCTAATATGGTTCCGATTGCATACGCCAACAAGTAAATAAACATATGGAATTGTGCTTGTTTTATGGTGAGGTGAAATTTATCAATAATGTAAAACTGATAATAACTCGACAAACTTGCCGAGTAGAAAAACTTAGAAAATATCACCACCAACAAAATGCCGATGGCAATTTTCACTTTCCGTTTTGGTAAATTGTGAAAGTCAATAAAAGGAGTTGTTTTGTGTTTCCTAAAAATCAGATGGTCTCTGTACCAAAAGGCAATTTTGCTCAAAACTCCCAATCCGATTATGGCTGCAATTACAAACCAAAGAATGTATTTTTGTGAGTTGGGAACGACAATTAAAGCGACTAATAATGGTCCGAGAGCCGTTCCGAAATTGCCGCCAACCTGAAAAATAGATTGTGCCAAACCTCGTTTTCCACCAGAAGCTAAATTAGAAATTCGAGCAGATTCGGGATGAAAAATAGAAGAGCCAATTCCGATAAGCATGACCGAGCCAATTATCCAATAGAAATTATCGGCAAAGGAAATCGAAACTATTCCGGCTAACGAAAATAACATTCCGTACAGCTGTGAAAAAGGTTTTGGATGTTTATCGGTATAATAACCCACGAAAGGTTGTAGAATCGAGGCAGAAAATTGAAAAGCAAACGTAATTAATCCAATTTGAGTAAACGATAAGTGGTAACTTTCTTTTAAAATCGGATAAATAGAAGGAATTATCGCCTGAATTAAATCGTTGATTAAATGCGCAAAACTGATGGAAAAAAGAATTGAGAAAACGGTTTTTTGAAGAAGTTTTTTGTTGTTTTCTATTGTAGCGTTTTGGATTTGCACATTGATGTTTTTTGATGAGGCGAAATTACTTTTTTAACCGCAAAGACGCAAAGTTTTAACGCAAAGTTCGCAAAGTAACTATTTACCATAGATTTATAAGTATAAAAAACTTTGTGAAACTCTGTGCAATCTCTGTGAACCTCTGTGTAACAATTTTTATGTAGATTTGTAATTGTAAAGACTCTCAAATTGAAACAACCTTCAAAAAAATCGGCTTTAACAGAAAAAGATGGCGTAGCACCATCGCAATCCTTTAGCACTTCTTCTGTTGAAGTGATTAAGCAAATGCGAAAAAATCAACCTTCATCAAAAGATTTGATTACTGGTATTTTGAGTGGCGATAAAACCGCTTTAAGTCGGGCAATAACGTTGGTTGAAAGCACTAATCTAGAGCATCTTGAAAAAGCCAATGAAATCATTCAGGCTAGTTTGCCTCATGCTAATAAATCGATTCGTATTGGAATTACAGGTGTTCCCGGCGTTGGAAAAAGTACGTTTATAGAAGCATTTGGAAAACACTTAACATCTTTAGGGAAAAAAGTAGCTGTATTGGCAGTTGATCCAAGTAGCACTATTTCTCACGGAAGTATTTTGGGAGACAAAACCCGAATGGAAGAATTGGTGAAAGACGAAAATGCTTTCATTCGTCCGAGTGCTTCTGGTGAAACACTTGGTGGTGTAGCTCGAAAAACGCGGGAGACAATTATTCTTTGTGAAGCGTGTGGATTTGACACTATTATCATTGAAACAGTTGGTGTTGGACAAAGCGAAACGGCAGTTCACAGCATGGTGGATTTCTTTTTGCTATTGAAAATTTCTGGTGCTGGTGATGAATTGCAAGGCATTAAACGTGGCATTATGGAAATGGCGGATGCGATTGTAATCAACAAAGCCGATGGCGATAACATCAATAAAGCGAAATTAGCGAAAACCGAATTCAACAGAGCTTTGCATTTATTTCCGGCTAAGAAATCGGGTTGGATTCCGACTGCAGCCACGTGTAGTTCGATAACCAAAATAGGAATAAAAGAAGTTTGGAAAACGATTTCCGATTATTTCGAGTTGGTAAAATCCAATCTATATTTTGAGGAAAAACGAAAAGAGCAAAATCAATTTTGGATGATGGAAACGATTAATGAGCAATTAAAATCGAATTTTTACAATCATCCTGATATTATAAAACTATTGGAAGAAAACAAAAAAGCAGTTGCAAACGATGAATTATCACCTTTTGCAGCCGCTGTTAGTTTGTTGGGAAAGTATTTTAAATAAAAAAATCCCAAACAAATGCTTGGGATTTTCATTTTCTATTTAACTATTTTATCTTTTAATTACTCGCAATGAACTACTATTGTTTTCTTGCGTGATAATGATGTTGTAGATTCCGGTTGGATAAGCCGAACCGATTTCTAAAACAGATAACGATTCTTTATCGAGTGTTTTATCTTCTATAAGTTTTCCTAACATATCGTAAATTCTGAATTGTATTTGAGATTCGCTTGCTGTTTTGACATCGATTAAGAAGCTAGAAGCAAACGGATTTGGATACGCTACAGCTTTGAATGCAAAATCGTTATTATTTGAAACATTCATTTTAAATACTGCTGGTGTTAGTACAGTACACATACTTCCGTACGGGCCAAAACTTGGTTCGGTTGCCATTTTTACCGCCACCTCAACAGAGTAAGTTGTGCTTGGCAACAATCCTACGAAGTTGTTTAATTTAAATTTATTTAAACTCGTATCGAAAGGTCCATAATAAGTTACGCCATCAAACAATCTGAAACGATAGGTTGTTGCACCTGAAACTACATTACAATAGATAAATTGTGTTCCGCTTGTTGCTGCAAAACCAGCACATTGCGACGCTTGTAATTGTGTTGTTGGATAAGCAGGCGTTGTAATGTTACATGCTGTGTTGTATGGTAAATAAACACCATCGGTGTTTCGCAGCGCAACTTCTACACGATAGGTTGTTGCGTATAAAATACCTGTCAACTGTGTCATATTGAACTTATTCACTCCAGAGCTTGGCGTAATAGTTTGTGGTGTTCCAACAGGAAGTAATGAACTGTCCAATTGTGTAATTTTAAAACGATACAAAGTAACATAAGGAACTATCGTTGTAGTAATCCATTGGTTCATTGCAGTTAATGTTGTTCCGCATTGCGCGCCAATTGTACTTGTCGGATTCGGGATTGTTACTGTACAAGCTGGTCCGTAGTTATTTTGCCATACGCCACCGATTTTAACATCAATTTCAATTTGATATTTAGAGTCGTAAGTTGTACCAGGAACGTTGCACAAAGCAATGTTACATACTGGTCGGTCAACAAATATTGGTGCTGCAATTGGCAAATTAGTAATCATGTCTAATTTGGTAATTTTAAAACGGTATTCTGTTGCACCAGTTACCCAATTTACCAAAATAGTAGTTGCTAAAGTTGGTAGTGTTGTACCGCATTGCGAACTTTGAACTTGTGTTGTCGGATTAGCACATGGTGAAAAACATTGCATCGTTTCAGTATAGGTCAATACCAAATTAGTTCCTGACATTGCTGTCGTTGAAAATGATGACGTATTATTTACGGTTGGTCGTGTTGTTTCAACATTTGCATATGCGGTAGATACTGCTGTAACAGAATTAATGAAAGGACATGTACTCTCTGTTTTTCCTAACGAATTTAATTTTAATAAAATCATATGACTTATTGCGCTATACGAAGTTGACATTCCTGTCAAATACAAAAATCCACCTTTTTCATAACCACCAGTTACATAATTTTCAGTTGGTGGTAAACCATAGCGATTGGACCAAAGCACATTACCATTTTTATCTGTTTTTATTACAAAAAATAAATTTCTTTGACCTGATGTTGTGTATCTGTTTAGCACTAAATAATAACCATCTGTAGCATTTATAATTTTTACAGCTGTAAATCCAGTGTAACCCGAAACTGTAATTTGTTTTGTCCAAGTTAAAGTTCCATTCAAATCGGTTTTTACCAACCATATTTTACCAGTTCCGGCTTCTACAAGGTCAAAACTATTGTCGGTGCCAGCACTTAATTCTACCAATGAACTACCATCAACGATTGGCGCAACGGGATATATTCTGGCAGTTGGCGTGTCTCTGATGTAGGTTTTTGTCCATAAATTGGTTCCTGTTGCATCGTATTTGTATAATGATGGGAAGAATTGACTATTTGAATCGACATAATAGCGACAAGAGCCATATACATTTCCGGAATCATAAGTCGAATAAAATTCGCCTCCAATACCTTGACTTTGATACCCTCCAATAGTTCCTGTAGATTGGTTTACTTCAAAAATTTCTATAAAGCTAAACGGATCAGCTCCAGTAACTGTATATTTTGTAGTACTTGTTTCGTGAATGTTGAACGCTCTGTGATTTCCAGTTCGGTTAATCCATGTAAATGCATTTGCAACTTCATCATATTTAAAAATGATGGTTCCTGTGGCACTATTTAACAATCCAACAATTTGATTATCGGATGCATCAACAATTAAATCAGTTAGTGTTAAAGAAGCATCTGAAATACCAAAATTTAACGATTTTGTCCAAATTGGAGTTCCATTGGCATCAAATCGATTAATTATAACATTTGGAAAAAGAGATGAAGTAGTATAAAAATCGCCGTTTGAAATTTTAAAAACATTTGGTTTTGTCGCATCTAGTGGATTAATTTCTTTAACGAAAGTATTGCCACAATTTGTTATCGTAGCATTTGGTAGAGTAATTTTACCCGATAATAGATAAAATCCGATTGAATCTATAAAATTAATTTTCGCTCTAATTTTCCATGTACCTGTCATTGGACTTGAAATTACGTTTGTAATAGGTACTGATAAATGGTAAGGCGTTGTTGGAACAACTGTTAACGGAATTGTAGATAAATCTGGCCTTACCAATTCCAATGAAACAAAAGCATCATCATAAGCAATACTGAAATTGCAGCTAAAATTAGTCGTTCCTGATGCAATTGTAAAATTTCTTTCAAAAGTGTATATTCCAGCTAAGTTTCCGCAACAATCGCCAAATGAGTTAATCAAGTTGGCATTGGTTATTGGTATTGGAGTTACTTCCCAAGTTGGTGGATAACTTGGAGAAACTAATGCTGGAGTTCCCGGTGGATTTGGACTGCTAGCAATTTGCCATAATGGATCAACACTACCGTAAGACAATGCATTTCCTGAATTATCAACTCCAGTACTGACATTAATAATTTGTGCGTTTACATTTAATCCTAATAACAGAAGTAAATAAAATAATAGTTTTGTTTTCATGTTGTATTAATTTGATTTTCCCTACTCTATTTTTGGTTTTTCGGGTTCGACCATTTTGTTTTATTGCACTTCAAAAGCACATCACAAAACTGCAAACTATCTCAAAATGAATTGATGAGCGATAAACTAAAAACAACTTGAGGTTTCAACTAAAAAAATACCGTTGTTTGACGGATACTAAAAATGTGGGAATAGCTGTATTAAAAAAATCAATGATGTTGTTACTTTGTATCAAAATAAAAACTATTTTTAAAATCTAAATCCTGAAAAAATATGGCCTCAAAAGACAAAAATCCTAAAGCTAGTGCAACTCCAAAAAAAAAGACAACCCAAACTAAGGGGGTTACAATTAACGCAAAGACAGCTTCTACGAAATCGGTTACAACTGCTAAAGCAACGATTCCGAAAAGTAAATCAACAACTAATAGTTCAGCAAGTAGAATTGTCGCTGTAAGTCCAACCAATCAACATCTAATTTCTAAAACGAATGGTGCTGATATGATTGCTAGTTTTTTAGACATAACAAGTAAAAATCAGCTGCCATTTTCTATCAATAAATGTTATGATTTTAATAAAGAAATCTTTGATATAATCTTTAGTGATACAGATACGACCGGAATGAGATTTTACTTTGGCGTAAACGATCAAAATGAAATGTGTTTGGTTTTTACTGGTATTGATTCAAAATTTAATGATGTTTACATTCCGTTAGATAGTGCGTCGCAAACCAGTTTAAATGATATTTATGGTGTAGCCGATATGGGACAAGTGTGTCCGCCAAATTACATAGGCGGAAAAGGACTTATTCAATTACCCTAAAAATGACATTGTTAGATGCCACAAATTCAATTAAGTATTTTGAATTACTCACTTTTATAATTGGCTTCTTAAATTATAGAAAGCTAAAAGGAACGGTTTGGCAATACTTGCCGTTTTTTTTAATGCTGGTGTTTTTTTTAGAATGTATTGGTTATTTCTTAACGGAAATTAAAAATTATCCAGCAAATATTTTGCTTTATAAGTACATTGTCATTCCGTTGATTTTTTATTTTTACAACTATATTTTTATCCATATTCTTTCAAGAATAGCTAATAAAATAGTAATTATTGGAGGTGTTACTTTTACTGTAAGTTTGTTTATTGAGTATTTTGTATTAGAAAGTTATCATACTTTTTATGCTTCATTAAGTTTAAGTATTGCGAATTTATTTACGTTGGTTTATGCACTTATTTATTATGTGGAATTAGTAAATTCAGATGATTTGATTGCCTTTAAACGTTCCATCTCGTTTTGGTTTGTTACTGGTGTATTGATTTTTTATTTGGGATGCTTACCGTATTTTGGATTGTATAATATTTTAGCACAAAAATACCATGAAACTATTTTTTTACCTTATACCTGGGTTTTTGTACTTCTTAATTATGTAATGTACACTTTCTTTACAATTGGATTTTTATGGAACAAAAAGAAATCATAGTTTTTATAATTGTCGTATCGATTGCAATTGCCATTTTTATTACTGCAATAGTATTATTTGTAGTTTTTTATCAGAAAAAAGTAGTGCTTCAAAAAAAGGAAAAACAAAAAATGAAATCAGAACACCAACAAGAATTATTATCTACACAAATGGAAATTCAAAACCAAACCATGCAACATATTGGAAGAGAAATTCACGACAATATTGGTCAGAAATTAACACTGGCGAGTTTATACACACAGCAATTGGCTTATGAAAATAAAGCACCACACATTAATGAAAACATTGAAAACATTAGCAAAATTATCAATCAATCACTAACCGAATTAAGAGAATTATCAAAATCACTGACCGACAACACTATCGAAAATACAACGCTTTCAAAATTAATTAAAACCGAATGTGACAAAATAAATGAGTTAAAAAAGTGTACGTTATCGTTTATTACAAATGATGAGAATTTAAAATTATCATATCAAAACAAAGCAATTTTATTTCGGATTATACAAGAGTTTATTCAAAACAGCATCAAACATTCTAAATGTAAATCGATCGAAATCAATTTAAAATCTACCATCGAAAACATCACTTTGATTTTAAATGATGACGGAATTGGTTTTGACATACTCAAAAATCACAACGGAATTGGTTTAATCAATATGAAGAAAAGAACCGAACTTTTGGGTGGCGATTTTTTGCTAGAAAGCACCATTAATAAAGGAACAACATTGTCTATAAAATTATCACTCTAAAAATAAAAAGCGCATAAACCCCAATAAGAAAATCCTAACCATGATTTTAAACGACCCATTTTTTCTTGCTATTTGTTTCTTTTCAATTGGATTTCTATCGCTTATAGGTTTTACAAGTGTGTATTTGAATTTATTTTTTAAATCAAATATCTATAAATATTATAGTTATTATGTTTTATCGCTTTTCCTATTTGTAATTGTTGTTTACGTTAAAAACACTGGCAATTTTCCGCTAAAAAGTGAACGCCGAAATATAATGCAACTGGTAGTTGATGGATTGCAAATAATAAGTGCATTATTGTTTTGTACATTTATTTATCACGGAATGATATTACAAGATATAAAATACACCAAACTCAAAAAATATTATGTTTTTTTTATTGGATTTACTGTATTTTATTTTGCGGTACTTTTTATATTTCCGAATTTTGTGCTTAAAAATTATCCTTTTTTTATTGTTTCAAGAGTAGTTATCTATCTCATATCAATAACCTTTTATTATAATATTAGCAAACGACTAGACATCGTATATTTTAGATACCTGTTTTTTGCCATTACATTCTTGTTTGTTTCGGGTTTTATGGCACTTTGGGATTCAACCGTTAATTCTGAAACAAGTATTTATACCGGTTTTCATTATTTATGTATTGGCTATTTTCTTGAAAACAGTTGTTTCATGGGAGCATTTATTTATAAATATTTTAATGTAGAAAAAGAAAAAAAAGATATTGAATTCCAACACAAGTTACAACTCTTTACTTCTAAAATTGAAATGCAACAACAAACCATGCAAGATATTGGCAGGGAAATTCACGATAATATTGGTCAAAAATTAACACTCGCTAGTTTGCATATTCAACAATTAACTTATGAAAATAAAGTGCCACAGATTAATACTAATATGGAAAGTATCAGTACAACTATCAATAAATCGCTCGCCGAATTACGAGAATTATCCAAATCGCTTACCAATGATATGATTGATATAAATAGCATTTCCAAACTATTGGAAGAAGAATGCATTAAAATAAATAATTTGAAAATTTGTGCAGCGCACTTTAAATTCGAAACCGATAAAAGGATGTTATCCTATCAAGTAAAAAGTGTTTTATTGCGCATATCGCAAGAGTTCATCCAAAACAGCATCAAACATTCTGATTGTAAAAACATATCCATTTCATTACTCATAAATAATAATTTGATTGTGCTTAATTTGGAAGATGATGGAAAAGGATTTGATATTCATAAAAATCTAGGAACTGGAATTGGATTAAACAACATGAAAAAACGAACCGAAATAATTGGTGGAAATTACGACTTGCAAAGTAATTTAAACGGAACTAAATTAGTTGTAGAAATACCCTCAAAGTAATGAAAAATACAATCGTAATAGTAGATGATCATACATTAATAGCACAAGCTTTGCGCGGTATCATTGTTAATTTTGAGCAGTTTGAAGTGTTGTATGAATGTGAAAACGGACAAGCTTTAATCGAAAAATTGAAAGTAAAAAATAACATTCCGACCATTGTACTTTTAGATATTAGTATGCCAATTATGGACGGATTTGAAACGGCAAAATGGCTCAAAGAAAACCATCCAGTAGTTTTAATTATGACATTGAGCATGCAAGATGACGAGCAAAGTGTAATCAAAATGATAAAAAACGGAGCCAATGGATATTTGCTCAAAAACACCCATCCAGCCGAGCTTGAAAAAGCATTGCTGAAATTAGTTTCTGACGGTTTTTATTATCCTGATTGGGCTTCGCGAATGGTTTTTGCCAGTTTAAATGAAGATAAAAAAGCAGCTTTAAACACCATAAAATTAACCGATAGAGAAATCGAATTTTTAAAATACACGGTTACCGAAATGAACTACAAAGAAATTGCCGAAAAAATGTTCTGCAGCC
>JANNCY010000066.1:0-6823 GCA_031387085.1 Flavobacteriales bacterium
CAACATCATTTTGGCTTTTTTAAGTGCTTCAACAAAAATATCGATTTCTTCTTTGGTATTGTAAAACGCAAAGCTCGCTCTAATCGTTCCCGGAATATTATAGAAATCCATAATGGGTTGCGCACAATGATGTCCCGTTCGTACTGCGACGCCCAATTTATCGATAATTGTGCCAATATCGTACGGATGAATTCCTTCGATATTGAACGAAATTACCGAAGTTTTTGCTTCCGAAGTACCATAAATTTTCACACCTTCAATGGCTAACAATTTTTCGGTAGCATAGGTTAACAATTCATGTTCGTAAGCCGCAATGTTATCAAAACCAATCTCATTGAGATAATCAATTGCGGTTCCGAGTACGATTCCGCCTTCTATATTTGGTGTTCCTGCTTCGAATTTGTACGGTAAATCGGCATAGGTTGTTTTTTCAAAAGTTACCGTTGCAATCATTTCACCACCACCTTGATACGGTGGTAATTTATTGAGCCATTCTTCTTTTCCGTACAAAATTCCGATGCCTGTTGGGCCGCAGATTTTATGTCCAGAAAATACATAAAAATCACAATCTAATGCTTGAACATCGGGTTTTAAATGCGGTGTTGCTTGTGCTCCGTCTATTAAAACCGCTGCTCCAAACAGATGTGATTTTTCAATTATATACTCAATTGGGTTAATGGTTCCCAATGCATTGGATATATGATTTACGGTAACTATTCTTGTTTTATCCGAAAGTAATTTGTCAAATTCGGATAGGATTAATTCGCCTTTTTCATTCATCGGAATGACTTTCAAAATAGCCCCTGATTTTTCACACAACATTTGCCAAGGAACAATATTACTGTGGTGTTCTAATGCCGAAACCAAAACCTCATCGCCCGCTTTTACAATCGATGCAAATCCGTTGGCAATAGCATTAATTCCATGAGTTGTTCCCGCGGTAAAAATCACTTCGTGTGCCAATTTGGCGTTGATGTGTTTTTGGATTTTCCTTCTGGAATTCTCATATGCATCTGTTGCCAATTGACTCAACGTGTGAACGCCTCTGTGAATATTTGCGTTGATTTCTTCGTAGTATTTTGTAATGGCATCAAGAACTACTTTTGGCTTTTGGGAAGTAGCACCGTTATCGAAATAAACCAGCGGTTTTCCATTCACTTTTTGAGAAAGTATTGGAAAATCGGCTCGTATTTTTTGGATGTTTAACATTATTATTTAGAATTTTTCTAAATACAAAAGTAGTAAAAACTTCTGTTTTTTTGATAGGAATTAAGGAATTAACTTTTAATTATTAATGCTTTACCGAAGAGAGGAATAACTTAACCGCAAAGAACGCAAGGTAAAAAGCGCAAGGTTCGCAAAGTATAATAAAAACCTTGCGAACCTTGCGTAAATCTTAGCGAACTTTGCGGTTAAATCCTATAAATCGAATCCCAAATTCACACCCAGTTTCATTGCAATGATTTTGGTAATTCGTCGTTTTAATTCCGGAATTTTGATGCTTTCAATCACTTCATTAGAAAAAGCATACATCAATAATGCTTTGGCTTCTTTCTTCGGAATTCCGCGAGATTGCATATAAAACATGGCGTTTTCATCCAATTGCCCGATGGTGCAACCGTGCGAACATTTCACATCGTCAGCAAAAATTTCCAATTGCGGTTTGGCGTTGATAGTCGCTTTATCCCCTAATAAAATATTGTTGTTTTGTTGAAAAGCATCGGTTTTTTGGGCTTCTTTTTCTACATAAATTTTTCCATTAAAGACACCTGTTGAACTATCCGCCAAAATGGTTTTGTAGTTTTGGTGACTTTCGCAATTCGGTGTAGCATGATTCACCAATGTGTAATGGTCTACGTGTTGTTTGTTGCCTATAATCGTTATTCCTTTTAGAGTCGAATCAATATGTTCGCCAAAATGATAGAAATTCAGTTTGTTTCTTGTGATGTTTCCGCCAAAAGAAAACGTGTGAACCGAAACCCGGCTTTCTTGTTTTTGTGAGATAAACGAATTGTCAATCAGGTTGGCCGATTGCAAATCATTTTGAATTTTATAATAATCAATAATGGCACGTTTTTGCGCAAAAATCTCGGTCACCGAATTGGTCAGCACCGGATTTTCATTCAAACTTTGATGTCTTTCAATAATTTGAACGTGAGCATTTTCGCCAACAATCACCAAATTTCGTGGTTGTACCATTAATGCATCTTCTTTCCCAGTTGAGAAATAAATGATTTCAATTGGTTTTTCAACTACCTTGCTTTTCGGAATGTTGATATAGGCTCCTTCATTTGCAAAAGCGGTATTCAACGTTGTCAAACTTTCGTCTTTGCTGGCAATTTTATTGAAATATTCATCGATTACCATTTTGTATTTTGGTTTAGTCAATGCCGAAGACATCAAACAAACGTCCAATCCGTCGTGAGTGGTTGACGATAAAAACGAGGAGAATTTCCCATCTACAAAAATCACTTTATACGTGTCGATTTCGTGCAAAAAATATTTTTTCACCTCTGCAAATTCAATCGCATTCTCGTGTTTCGGGAATACCGAATAATCATTTTTTAAAATGGCATTCAGTGAAGTATATTTCCAAGCTTCCTCTTTTTTTGTTGGAAAACCTTTGTTTTCAAAGTTTTTAATGGCCGATGTACGCACATCGTGAAGTTCTGAATGCACGTCGATTTGCTCTTCGAAAGCCATGAAGGAGGAGATAAGTTTTTCTTTTAATTCCATAATTATACTTCTAATTCAGCCTTTAGCCAATCGTATCCTTTTTCTTCTAATTCGTAAGCCAGTTCTTTTCCGCCCGATTTCACTATTTTTCCGTCCATCAAAACGTGAACGAAATCGGGAATAATATAATCTAACAAACGTTGGTAGTGCGTTATCACTAGTACCGCGTTGTTTTCGTTTTTCAATTTGTTCACTCCATTGGCAACAATACGAAGCGCATCGATATCCAAACCAGAATCCGTTTCATCAAGAATAGCCAATTTGGGTTCCAACATCGCCATTTGAAAAATCTCATTTCGTTTCTTCTCACCACCCGAAAAACCTTCGTTTAACGAACGTGATAGAAACTTACGATCGATTTCTAATAATTCTGATTTTTCACGGATTAATTTCAGCATTTCATTGGCTGGCATTTCTTCTTTTCCGTTGGCTTTGCGACTTTCGTTGATAGCCGTTTTCATGAAGTTCGTCACTGAAACACCCGGAATTTCCACCGGATATTGAAACGAAAGAAAAACGCCTTTGTGTGCTCTTTCTTCGGGAGCTAAATCGGCTAAATCTTCTCCGTCAAGAAAAACAGTTCCATCGCTAACTTCGTAGTTTTCATTTCCTGCGATAACTGCAGAAAGTGTACTCTTTCCGGAACCATTTGGTCCCATGATCGCATGTACTTCACCCGCATTTATTTCGAGGTTGATGCCTTTTAAAATCTCTTTATCTTCAACACTTGCGTGTAAATTATTAATTCGTAACATGGTTTTGTTTTTTATATAAAAGCTAATTCTAAATTGGTATTGGGTTCAAATTGGTCGGCGTTAAAATGTTTTTCGCCTATGTATATCATGCCTAAATAATCGGCTGTTTTTTTGAATGGGATGTAAAAATCATGTTCAATTTCGTTGTCGTGAGAATTTGAAATCACGGCAAACTCTTTACCTCGGAGTTTACGTCCGGTTTCTTTTTCTATTCGAAGTAAATCCGAAAATCGATCGAAAAATACTTTCATAATGCCACTCATGCTATACCAATAAACGGGCGTTGCAAAAATAAGCGTATCGTATTCATCGATAATTCTTTTAATCAAGGGCAAAAAATCATCATCTCGGTTTTTGCTCTCATAGTCGTAATGTGAAATTTCATAATCGCTCAAATTAATGACGTCTATTTGAAACTTATTAGCAATACCCTCCACAATTTTGGTGGTGTTGCCTTTGCTTCTGGAAGAACCTACGATGATTACTTTTCTATTATCCAACAGAACCTTCTAATGAAATTTCTAATAATTTCTGAGCTTCAACAGCAAACTCCATTGGTAATTTATTCAAGACTTCTTTACTAAATCCGTTTACAATTAAAGCAATGGCTTTTTCTGTTGGGATACCACGTTGATTGCAATAAAAAACTTGGTCTTCTCCAATTTTAGAAGTTGTTGCTTCGTGTTCGATTTTCGCTGAAGCATTTCTACTTTCGATGTACGGAAACGTGTGTGCTCCGCAATTATTACCCATTAGCAACGAATCACATTGGGAAAAATTACGGGCGTTTTCGGCATTAGCACTTATTCGTACCAAACCACGGTAACTGTTTTGGGATTTTCCGGCAGAGATTCCTTTGGAAATAATTGTCGATTTCGTGTTTTTTCCCAAATGCACCATTTTGGTTCCGGTGTCGGCTTGTTGGAAATTATTGGTAACCGCTATCGAATAAAACTCACCGATAGAGTTATCGCCTTTCAAAATTACTGACGGATATTTCCAGGTAACTGCAGAACCGGTTTCGACTTGCGTCCAAGATATTTTGGCGTTATTCTCACAAATACCTCTTTTGGTCACGAAGTTAAATACGCCTCCTTTACCTTCTTTATTTCCTGGATACCAGTTTTGAACCGTCGAATATTTTATTTCGGCATCGTCCAACGCAATCAATTCAACCACAGCCGCGTGCAATTGATTTTCGTCACGACTTGGTGCAGTACAACCTTCTAAATACGAAACATAACTACCTTCATCAGCAATTAAAAGTGTCCGTTCAAATTGTCCAGTTCCGGCTTGATTGATTCGGAAATAGGTTGATAATTCCATTGGGCAACGAACACCTTTGGGAATGTAGCAGAAACTTCCGTCAGAAAAAACAGCCGAATTTAATGCGGCGTAAAAATTATCGCGTTGCGGCACAACGGTTCCTAAATATTTCTGAACCAAATCGGGATATTCCCGAATGGCTTCTGAAATACTCATGAAAATAATCCCTTTTTCTGCTAATGTTTTTTTGAAAGTAGTTGCGACAGAAACCGAATCGACTACAATATCCATAGCGACATTGTTCATCATTTTTTGTTCGTCGATAGAGATGCCTAGCTTTTTATACATTTCTAAAAGATCGGGGTCAACATCGTCTAATGTTTTATTTGGATCCGCTTTTTTAGGCGCAGAATAATAGGAAATGGCTTGAAAATCGGGTTTCTCATAATGCACATTGGCCCAATCAGGTTCGGTCATTTCTTGCCAGGCACGAAACGATTCGATTCGCCAATCGGTCATCCATTGCGGTTCTTCTTTTTTTAGGGAAATCGCACGAACGATGTCTTCGTTTAAACCAATTGGAAACGTTTCCGAATCTAAATCGGTGTAAAATCCATACTCGTATTCTTTATTTTCGAGTTCAATTTTTAAATCGTCTTCGGTGTATTTTGACATTTTGTAGGTTTAAATATTATAATGAAAACGATTCGCCGCATCCGCAAGTTCGCGATGCATTTGGATTATTGAACACAAATCCCTTTCCGTTCAATCCGCCCGAAAATTCTAAAACAGTTCCTGCTAAATACAAGAACGATTTTTTTTCAACAGCAATTTTTACGTGATTATCTTCAAAAACTTTATCGTTTTCTCCGAGTTCTTTATCGAATTTTAATTCATAAGACAAGCCCGAACATCCACCACTTTTTACGCCCACACGAACGTAATCTTTAGCAGCGTCAAAACCATCGTCTTTCATCATGTCGATTATTTTTTTACTTGCTGTATCTGAAACTTTGATCATAGCTTATTTTGATTTTGTCTAAATAAAGAGCAAAGTTACTACAATTATCTATTTTTCCCACAAGTAATAACATTTTTATAACGAATGCCAAAATAGAAAAAATTGATTTTAACGGTAATTTCATCATCCTATTTGCTAAATTGCACTACATTTTAATTTTCAAATTAATCCATGAAAATATATCCTATTGAAGCTGGAAATTTTAAACTCGACGGTGGCGCCATGTTTGGCGTAGTGCCTAAAACCATTTGGAACAGAACCAATCCTGCAGACGAAAATAATTTAATCGATATTGCAGCACGCTGTTTATTAATTGAAGGCGGGAACCGTCTCATCCTTATTGACACCGGAATGGGAAACAAACAATCGGAGAAATTTTTCAGCTATTATTCGCTTTGGGGAAGTCATTCGATAGACAAATCGTTAGCAAAATACGGATTTCATCGCGATGACATCACCGATGTTTTTATGACCCATTTGCATTTTGACCATTGTGGCGGAAGCGTGAATTGGAACGCCGACAAAACCGGTTACGAAATCGCTTTTAAAAATGCCAAATATTGGACGAATCATAATCACTGGGAATGGGCAACAAAACCCAATCCGAGAGAGAAAGCATCTTTTTTACAGGAGAATATTATGCCAATGCAGGAAAGCGGTCAATTGCATTTTATTAAAAGACCTGAAAGTGATTTTGGCAATTCTGAAGAAATGGGATTTGGAATTTTCTATGTTGATGGACATACCGAAAAAATGATGCTACCACACATTCAATACCAAGATAAAACCATCGTTTTTTGCGCTGATTTGATTCCGACTGCCGGACATTTACCCATTCCTTATGTTATGGGATATGACACAAGACCGCTTTTAACGATGCCTGAAAAGAGTAAGTTTCTGAACACCGCTGTTGAAAATAAGTATTATTTGTGGTTAGAGCATGATGCTCACAATGAAATTGTTACTGTTGAAAACACTGAAAAAGGGATTCGCTTAAAAGAAATATATTCGTGTAAAGATCTTTTTTCTCTTTAATTTTTACTAC
>JANNCY010000082.1:0-5239 GCA_031387085.1 Flavobacteriales bacterium
TAAGCTAACATTTCCTTCTACATCGACAGAAACAGAAGGAATATTATCCAAGACATCACTTACCGTTCCACCTTTCACCATTAAATCCTTACCAACGTTGTATACTTTTTTGTCGAGTTTGATTTCGACAGTGGTTTTTTCAGAACGAATTTCTACTTCTTGCAATTGTGTAGCGTCGTTGAGTAGTTTTATGGTGCCAAGATTAGTGTTTTCGGTGATGGTTTTATCTTTGATTTCTAAAGGTTTGAAAGAGATAAATTCTACTTTAACATTGTAATTCCCTGGATTAGCTTCAAAACTAAAATCACCTTTTGCATCGGTAATTCCGCCTGCAGTTACTTTATTAGTTTTGGTATTTACCAATGAAATAGTGGTGTATTCAAGAGGTTGGTTGGTGGTATTTTCAACAATTTTTCCAGTAACAATAATTTTTTTTGTCTGTGGTCTTTCTTGCGAATAATTGAAACTGGTACTAAAAACGAATAATAAGATGATAACGAATTGAAGTTTTCTCATGAATAAAGGGGTATTTAATTTCGGTGCAAAAGTAACCAAAGAGTTTTTTACCCACTCCTAATGTATTGTTAAAAGAATAATAGAACAACTCTAAATAATAGCATTAATTTTTTCCAGTGGTCGAGCAATTACGGCTTTATCGCCATTGACTGCAATCAGTCTTTCCATCAGAATTGGATAATCGACCATCGCTTGAATGAGTTGCTTGTCGGATAATTTTTTGCCTTTGAAATTTTCTATCCAAACAGTTTCTTTAGTTCGAATTAATTCGATGGGTTGTAGTTGAAGTTTTTTGATGATGGATTCGAGTTCATCATAAGATAAAGGCGTTTCAAGGTATTTTATAACTTCGAATTCGTTCTTTGAATTTTGAATAAAAGCTAGACAATCTCTAGATTTTCCGCATCTCGGATTGTGATATATTGTAATCATAATTTTAATTTTAACAGCTAAATGAAAAATTGAATAAAATACGTTATTTTAGGCGTAACAAATGTACAGTTTGTAAAACACATGAATAAATAAATTTTTAAAAATGTATATAGAACAACTTAACAACAAGAAATTCAATGCACTTCTTTATCTACCAATACCATTAGGTTTTTTGGCGTTGATTGTGGTGAATTATTTTTCAACGAAAGATATTGACACCGAGAAAATGCTTCATGATATTATTGAAAGACTGGGCGTAAATACGGCTTTTGTACTTTTAGTTGCGCCTTTGTCTTTTGCTTGTTTGTTGGTGTTTTTTTGGGTGAAGTTTGTGCATCAGCAAAGTATTACAAGTCTAACAACTTCTAGGAAAAAAGTCGATTGGAAGCGCATTTTGTTTTCCTTTAGTTTGTGGTCAATAATCACAATTGCAACCACCTTAGTTGCATATTATTTTCAACCCGAAGATTTTGTCATTAATTTTCAATTACAACCGTTTTTGATTTTTTTATTTTTGGCTGTGATTTTAATTCCACTACAGACGAGTTTTGAAGAATACTTGTTTAGAGGTTATATTATGCAGGGACTTGGAGTGGTTACCAAAAGCAGATTGATTCCGTTTCTAACAACTTCTATTTTATTCGGATTGATGCATATTGCCAATCCAGAAGTTGAAAAAATGGGATATATCATTTTGGTTTATTACGTTGGAACTGGATTTTTCCTCGGAATTTTAACCTTAATGGATGAAGGGCTAGAATTGGCTCTTGGTTTTCACGCAGCGAATAATTTAATTGGTGCTTTGTTAATTACTTCCGATTGGTCGGCTTTCCAAACGCATTCAATTTTTAAAGATGTTTCCAATCCTACGGCTGGCTTTGATATTATTTTGCCTATCTTTATTGTTTTTCCAATACTATTATTTATTTTTAATAAAAAATACAAATGGCACAGTTGGAAAGAAAAATTAACGGGTAAATTAGCCGATAATTCCATAAATCAAATAGAAGAAACCAATGCATAATCCCACCTACGAAAGTGTACACAATCAATTTAAACTCAATGGTTTTCACTTAAACCGTGAAGATTTGTGTCGTGTTGCATATAGTTTTATCAAAGAAGGTGAAGACTTTGAAAAACCAGTTGGTAATTTTTTATTGGATTGGTTTGATTCAAAATCATTTATTGAAGTCCAAACTTCAGGAACTACAGGCACCCCTAAATTACTACGAATCGATAAGGAAGCCATGGTGAATTCGGCATTGGCAACCGGTGATTTCTTTGATTTAGCCCCCGGAAATAAAGCACTACACTGTTTACCGGTAAAATATGTTGCCGGAAAAATGATGTTGGTTCGTGCTATGATTTTAGGATTGGATTTGGATTTTGTTGCACCAAGTCTACGTCCGTTAGAAAATAATGAAGAAATGTATGATTTTGTAGCGATGGTTCCAATTCAGGCGCAACATTCTTTAAAGGAATTAAAAAAGGTAAAAATACTGATTGTTGGTGGAGCTAAAATGAACAAACCTTTAGAAAACGCATTAGCAAAATTACCAACCGAAGTGTTTGAAACGTACGGTATGACAGAAACTATTACGCATATCGCGGCAAAAAGAGCTGGAGAAAGTGCTTTTACTGTTTTACCTAATGTAACTATATCCTATGATGAGCGGAATTGCATGGTGATTCATGCACCGAGAATTTCTAATGAAGTGATTATTACCAATGACATTGTTGAGTTAATTAACGAAAATCAATTTGTTTTTCTTGGTCGATTTGATAATGTAATCAATAGCGGCGGAATAAAATTAATTCCAGAACAAATTGAAGAGAAACTTTCAAGTAAAATTGAAAACCGTTTCTATGTTATTGGTAAGCCGGACAAAGATTTAGGCGAAAAATTAATTTTAGTAATTGAAGGCGCAAAACAGGAAATAGATCCCGCTATTTTTGATGGTTTAGATAAATATGAAAAACCAAAAGAAATTGTATTTGTACCCAAATTTAAAGATACAATCACGAGCAAAATTCTAAGAAAAGAATCATTAAAATAATTTATTTCTGCATTTTGAAAAGATAATCCGCAGAATGTTTCCCACTTCCAAAAAACAAAAAGAAAATACTGATGAGTAAGGTGATAGAAGCCAACAACAAATTGTTGGTATGCATTTCACCAATAAAATTTATAGCTACAGCGCCTAATAATATGGGTAATTGTGCAATAATTGCCCATCGTGTAATCAATCCGAAAATAATCATAATTCCACCCATGATGTGAGCAATGGCGATATAGTGAAAGGAAATCATTCCACCCGTAAAATCATCAGTAGTCGCCATCAAGCCATCAAATTCGGCACTGTTGGTGATGAAAGAAGCACCTTTGTAAATTAAAAATGCACCAAATAGAACTCGAAGTGCATCCAACCAATAACTAGTATGAGCATTCGCCCATTTATTCAAACCTTTTACTGACGTATCCATAATTATTTCGTTTAAATTAGAGACTAATGTAGTAATAATTAAGACAATACGAAATTAATTCCTCCTTTTTTGTAAACCATTTAATTAACATTTACATAAAATTCGTCGGCAACGACTTTAATAGAAGTGGTTTTGCTTACTTTTATATTCGATTTTTTCCAATTATTAGTTGGATTAATTCTAATTTCTTTCCCATTTACTTTAATGTCAATAGGCATATTAAAATCGACAACATCAGTTTTCCAATGGTACTCTAGTTTTTTAGCATTTCTTTTTACTTCTAAAACTGGAATCGCAGCATATCGCAAATATTGATTAAAAATAGGAGTGAGGTTCATTTTGCTTTCCTTATTGAAAAAAGAAATGAGCGTTTCGGTATCAATAATTTTATGGCGAAACGTTTCCGAATAGTTTAAAAGAAGTTGCCACCATAAAGTGTCGTTGTTAATTACATTTCGGATGGTATTTAAAAGTAAAGCTCCTTTCGGATACATATCACCTGAACCTTTACTATTTACGCCATATGGACCAATAATGGGTTCACTGTTTCCAATATTATCCTGTAAACCAAATAAGTATTGCTTTGCTTTTTCGGTTCCAAATTGGCATTCGATGAAAACCGATTCGCTATATTGTGCAAACCCTTCATGTATCCACATATCAGCAATATCTTTGGAAGTGATGCTATTGCCAAACCATTCGTGCGCACTTTCGTGGATGGTGATGTAATCGAATAAAAGTCCGATTCCAGTTCCGGACAAATCGTTTCCTAAATACCCTTTTTTATATTTATTCCCATAAGCTGTAGCACTTTGATGCTCCATACCTAAATAATAAGTTTCCACTAATTTAAAGCCATCTTCCCAAAATGGATACTTGCCAAATTTACTTTGATAACAGTTTAACATGGGTTTTACCTCTTCAAAATGGACTTTCGCTTTCTCTTCGTTTTCTTTGAGAATGTAGTAGTCAATTGGCAATCCGTTTAATTCATCGTGAATATGTGCATAATCGGCAATGTTGATGGTTACACCGTAAGTATTTATCGGATGTTTCACTTCCCAATCCCAACGCGTATATCCATTTTTTAAATCTTCACTTCCGGAGAATTTTCCGTTGGATACATTAATCAAACCATCGGGAACCGCTACTTTAATTGACATTCCGCTATCGGGTTCATCCGATTGCGAGTCTTTACAAGGCCACCACAAACTGGCTCCAGTTCCTTGACAGGCAACACCAACCCAAGGTTTTCCCTGATTGTCTTTAGAAAAAACAAAGCCGCCATCCCAAGGAGCTCTTCGCGCAATAATGGGATTTCCAGAATAATAAAAGGTTATTTTTTCTAGATTTCCTTTTATTAAATCCGTTGGAAATGAAATGAATACTGCATGAAATTCGCGTTTGTAATCGAGTTTTTGAGTGTTGTAGATAATCGAATCGACTCGCATGTTTTCGAATAAATCAATTTGGATTTTATTCGTATTTTCTATTACATTAAATTTTATAGCATTAAAACCTACAATCGCTTTTTTTTCAATATCAATTTTGATATTCAAGTCATAGCGTTGGACATCAAAGCAAGTACGTTCGGTTCGCAAACCACCTTGAAGAGAATCTTTACGTGAGAAGTTTTCTTGTGCAAAAAGGGTTTGGAAGCTGTTGAATATAATTAGTAATGACGCTATTTTTTTCATAAAACTATTTAGTTAGTTTTTGTGAGTTGTTTTGTCATTCCGAGGAACGAGGAATCTCACAATCAAATTTACTAGTTGAGATTCCGAGGAACGAGGAATCTCAACTAGTA
>JANNCY010000194.1:0-5292 GCA_031387085.1 Flavobacteriales bacterium
GTTTATACGTTAGCGAAAACATTACATAACGTTTAAACTCGACAAATTCGCAGGTACTAAAGAGAAAAAATCGGGAGGAATGATGTGGCATTAATATAAAACGCCTTCTAATTTAGAAGGCGTTTTTTTTATGTTTTTATATAATAATTTTATATTAAAAAAGTTTTCCACTGAACACTGAACACTGAACACTGAACACTGAACACTGAACTACCAACTTCCTCCAGCACCACCACCAGAAAATCCGCCGCCGCCAAATCCACCACCGAATCCGCCGCCACCTCCTCCAGAGGAGCCACCAAATCCACCGAATCCACCACCGGAACTTCGTCCCATATTACTCAAAATAATCATATCAAGTAAACTTGGTCCGCCACTTCGGTTACCCGAATTTCCGCCTTTGTTTCGTGAAGCAATGATAACGATGATGATAAAAATGATAACAAAAATGGCAATGGGAGGAAAGCTTTTTTCGCTTTTCTCTTTACGGGTTCCTTTGTATTTTCCGGTAAGGACTTTAAAAATTTCGTCGGCTCCTTTATCCAAACCATTGTAGTAACTTCCTGCTTTGAATTCTGGGATAATAACGTTTCTGATTATCTCGCCATTGATTCCAGCAACCAATCGATCTTCTACACCATAACCTGGAGCAATCCAAATTTTGCGTTCTTGTTTTGCCAACAAAATAAAAATTCCGTTGTCTTCTTTCGCTTGACCAACTCCCCATTCGTGTCCCCATTTTGGAGCCAATATTCCAATATCTTCACCATCAATAGTTTCTACTGTAACTACAACAATTTGTGTTGTTGTGGAGTCTGAATATTTGATTAGTTTTTCTTCCAATTGTGATTTTTCACTATCACTTAAAAGTTTTGCATAATCATAAACCGAAGTTTGAAAATCGGGTTTTTTCGGAATTTGAAATTGTGAGAATCCCAAATGACTTAACAGAAAGAGAAATGCTATCAAAAAGAATTGGGCTACTTTGTAAAATATTTGTATCATTTATCCTATTGATATTTCGTTAGAAAGTTCATCGGTATCGTCACTCTGATAAGGGAAATGTTTTTTGAGTTGTTCACCGGCGCTTGTGATTCCGTCTACCAATGCTTGTTTGTTATTCCCGTTTTTGAAATTCGCCAGCATAATATCTTTGGTACTGTTCCAAAAATCATCAGCTACTTTTTCATTGATGCCTTTATCGCCATAGATGGCAAATTGTTTGCTTTTCACAGCGACATAAATGATAACGCCATTTCGATCTTGAGTGTTGTCCATTTTTAATTCATTAAAAACAACCACTGCTCTCTCTATAGGAGCAATGGAAGTTTCCTTTTCTAAATGGACACGGATTTCGCCTGAAGTGTTTTTTTCAGCTAATCGAATCGCTTCAACTACTTCTGCTTCTTCTTCTTTGGATAAAAAAGCTTCTACTTTTGACATTATTTTGTCTCTTTTTTGTCGAAGTTAAATTCTACATCGGGCGCTTTATCTGCACCAGTAACCGATTCAAAATAAGGTTTTTCTTTGAATCCAAACATTTTTGCAAACAAGCTTCGAGGGAAAGTTAAGATACTGTTGTTGAATGGTTTAATAGCTTCATTATACCGAGTTCTGGCAGTAAGAATTTGATTTTCTGTACTGGCTAATTCGTCTTGTAATTTTAAGAAATTTTCATTTGCTTTTAAACTAGGATATTGCTCAACGGTTACTAATAAACGTGATAATGCACTGCTCATTCCGCCTTGCACTTGATTAAATTGTGCCAGTTGTTCTGGAGTTATATTGCTAGGATCAATAGTCATTGAAGTCGCTTTTGCTCGAGCTTCGATAACAGCTGTTAAAGTTCCTTTTTCATACTCTGCTGCACCTTGGACTGTTTTAACTAAATTGCCAATAAGGTCATTTCTTCTTTGATATGATGTTTGAACGTTACCCCAACTTTCTTTTACTCCTTGTTCTAAAGTAACGGCTGTATTGTTAATTCCTTTCAAATAGAAGTATCCAATTAATACGATTCCTCCTAAAATTATCCAAGGCAAAAATTTTCTCATAATTTCTAATTTTTAAAGTTTATTTGTTGTTTTTAATTTTGATTGTTATTTATAAATTATTTTTGATATTCGTCAATTCGGCTTTTATTCCTTCTAATTTATTAATGATTTCAAACTTGTCTAAGGATTTTTTTTGGCCCTCTTTCAAATGTGTTTTGGCACCTTCTAAAGTAAATCCACGTTCTTTTACCAAATGAAAAATGAGCTGTAAATTCTTCAAGTCTTCTTGGGTGAACATCCGATTTCCTTTGGCATTTTTCTTTGGTTTTAAAATGTCAAATTCCTTATCCCAAAAGCGAATAAGTGATGCGTTTACGTTAAAAGCTACTGCCAATTCACCAATACTAAAATAGCGTTTGTCTTTTGATAGTTCTATGTGCATAGTTGTTTGTTTTTATTGAAATCCATTAACCGAATATTAATCCAGCGACTGATTTTCCTGATTTGCAATTTTTGATATCGCAACATATTCTGCTGCTGAAATATTTCCGTAATAAAAATTAATAGGATTCACCACTTTTCCGTCTTTGTGTACTTCATAATGCAAATGAGGTGCTTCACTTCGTCCGGTGCTTCCAACATAGCCAATAATATCACCACGTTTCACTCTTTGTCCACGTTTGACTTTATACTTACTCAGATGCCCGTACAGCGTCAAATAGCCAAATCCATGTGTTATTTCAATATGATTGCCATAACCCGATAATGAGTTGTCGGCACTTTTCACAACACCATCACCCGTAGCAAATATTGGTGTGCCAATTGAAGCAGTAAAATCCATGCCTTCATGCATTTTTCGCGCTTTTGTAAATGGATCACTTCGATAACCAAAACCCGATGCCATTCGTTTCAAATCTTCATTCTTCACGGGTTGTATGGCTGGAATCGCTTCTAATAAATTATTTTTTGCTTTGGCTAATTTCAATATTTCATCCAATGATTTAGATTGAACTGCCAATTCTTTGGTGAGTACATCGACACGTTTGGATGTGTTTACAACCAAATCCGAATTATTATAACCTTCTAATTCCTTATAGCGATTTGCTTCTTTAAAACCTTCTTTACGTTTTTCAGTCGGAATTGGAGAAGAATTAAAATAAGCGCGATACAAATTATCATCTCGATCTTCTAATGCCGTCATCACTTCATCAAATTGATCCATTTTTTTATTCAAAATGGCATAATTCAATTTCATATTGTCTAATTCGCGGACTAACAATTTGTCTTTTGGTGTTTCAAAATAAGGTGTATTTATCAAAAGTACCATACATAAAAATCCAAACAAAGCCGAAGCAATTAAAAACAAAGCAGCATAACCGAACTTTCTTCCCTTTTTTAGCTTGATTTTTCGATAAGCTAAACTTTCTGTGTCGTAATAATACTTAACTTTCTTCGACATTTCTTAAATTATACTATTTTTGTGGCAGTTTTAGAAATAACAATGGTTATACGAACAAATTTAATAAATGTTTCATACTAATTCTATTTTTATTTTTTAGAAGCGAAACTTATAAAGTAGATTTGGTCATTCGCTGAATCAAATGAACATATAACCAAATAACCGAACAAACACAGTAATGAAATCACAAGACATTCGTAAGCAATTTTTACAATTCTTTGAAAGCAAAGGACACTTAATTGTACCTTCTGCACCTATCGTGCTTAAAGACGATCCAACCCTAATGTTCAACAACTCGGGAATGGCACAATTCAAAGAATATTTTTTAGGAAATGGAACGCCTAAAAGCAAACGAATCGCCGATACTCAAAAATGCCTTCGTGTTTCAGGAAAGCACAACGATTTAGAAGATGTAGGTTTCGACACCTATCACCATACGATGTTTGAAATGTTGGGGAATTGGTCATTTGGCGATTATTTCAAAAAAGACGCTATTAATTGGGCATGGGAATTACTCACAGAAGTGTACAAAATACCTAAAGAAAATCTATACGTTTCTGTTTTTGAAGGTAATCCTGATGAAAATGTTCCCTTCGACCAAGAAGCGTGGGACATTTGGAAAGGTTTAATTGATGAAGATCGAATCATCCTCGGAAATAAAAAAGACAACTTCTGGGAAATGGGCGATCAAGGTCCGTGTGGTCCGTGTTCTGAAATCCATGTGGATATACGTTCAGCGGAGGAAAAAGCTTTAGTTTCCGGAAAAAGTTTGGTCAATAACGACCATCCGCAAGTAGTTGAAATCTGGAACAATGTATTTATGGAATTCAACCGTAAAGCCGATGGCTCTCTCGAAAAACTACCTGCACAACATGTCGATACCGGAATGGGATTTGAACGTTTGTGTATGGCGTTACAAGGAAAAACGTCCAATTATGACACCGATGTTTTTACACCGCTTATAGAAAAAGTAGAGCAAATTACAGGATACAAATACACTACTAATGAAGTCATTCTGAGTGATAACGAAGAATCTCAAAACAAAACCAATATTGCCATAAGAGTTGTAGTTGATCACGTTCGTGCTGTCGCGTTTGCTATTGCTGACGGACAACTGCCATCCAATACGGGCGCAGGTTATGTAATTCGCCGAATTTTGCGTCGAGCAATTCGTTACGGATTTACATTCTTAAATACCAAAGAACCTTTTATCCATAAATTGGTAGAAGTTTTGGCAAATCAAATGGGAGAATTTTTCCCGGAAATCAAATCGCAGCAGCAGTTGGTAACCAATGTAATTCGCGAAGAAGAAGCGTCATTTTTACGAACCTTAGACCAAGGATTGCAATTGCTTGAAAATGTAGTTTCAGAAGCCAAAGGCAAAGAAGTTTCGGGAACAAAAGCTTTTGAATTGTATGATACTTTCGGATTTCCTATTGATTTAACAGCTTTAATTCTCAGAGAAAAAGGATTTGAATTGGACGAAGCCGGATTTACTACTTCTATGCAAGAACAAAAAAACCGTTCACGTGCAGCGTCCGAAGTTTCTACTGAAGACTGGTCGGTTTTGATTCCGGGGAATGTAGAAACTTTTGTAGGTTACGATCAAACCGAAAGTGATGTCAAAATCACGCGTATTCGTAAAGTCGATTCTAAAAAAGACGGAATTTTATACCAAATTGTTTTGGATGCCACTCCGTTTTATCCAGAAGGAGGCGGACAAGTTGGCGATAAAGGAACATTGGTTTCTGCTAATGAAACGATTGATATCATTGATACGAAGAAAGAAAATAATTTAATTCTGCATTTTGCAAAGCAACTTCCAGAAAATGTAAATGC
>JANNCY010000094.1:0-2243 GCA_031387085.1 Flavobacteriales bacterium
TACGCACATACTAAAGCACCCAATAAATATTTAATTGAAACAGAAGGTTGTATCGATTCTGAAATTCCACATTGGCAAGATGATGCATGGTATTGGAAAAAGGAAGCCACCGATTGGGGCTGGGATTGGGCAAGTGAAAAAGACAAACACCTTCATCCTAAATATGCTCCAGTAAACCGTTATGCAGTTGATATTATAGGTTGCTTGAATAATTGGGTTGATGGTGTTTGTCTTTTTCACTTGCCCAATCCCAACCCCAATCGGTGGCTTCCTTTTTCCAATACCATGCATCATCTTGCCAATGTGGAATTTCTGAATCGATACAACCTTCTGTTTCAATCAAATATTTATTTGGTGCTTTAGTATGTGCATATTGCAAATCATCTGGGAAAACTTCATACGTGCTCTCATACCAATGGATTGCCATTCCGTCAAAATACTTAGAGGATTTTTCATCTCGATACATTTCATCTGCCCATTCTTTAACTCCGGCTCTGTTTTGATCGTATCCTAAAATTTTTATAGTTCCCCAACCGTCATTCTCCAATTTTGGTCCGAGGTGATTTTGCACAAAATCTGTCATTTCTTTTGGTGAAAAATGTGTGCTCTCCCAGTTGTTTCCATTACCGTGAGGTTCATTTATTACGGTTACGCCCCAAATGTCTATTCCTTCTTTTTTGTAGGCATTTAAATATTTTGAAAAGTATAAAGCAAAGGCGTCATTGAATTCAGGCAGTAATTTTCCGCCTACATATTTTTTATTGTCTTTCATCCATGGCGGAGCTGTCCATGGTGAAGCAATGATTTTAAAACCATCTTTAGAGATCGCTTTTGCAGCTAGTATGATAGGAATGATATCGTCTTTATCATCTTCAATAGTGAAATGTTTTAAATCTAAATCATTTTCTATTTTAGCATACGTATAATTGTTTAAGGAGAAATCGCATGAAGCAATATGAGTTCGAGTTAGTGAATAATTAGCTCCTTCTTCACTAAAATAAGCATCGAGTATTTTTTCTCGATTTTTTTTACTCAATCGATTGAGTAATGAAGCCGAAGCTTCGGTAAAAGAGCCGCCAAAACCAGTAATCGTTTGAAATTTTTCATCAGGATTTAATGTGATAATAATAGGGTTTTCATTTAAAGAAAATTCAGAAATCTTCTTTAATGAATTTCCATTTGCCGAAGTTTCATAAACTTCAAATTCCAAACTTTTTGTGGTACCACAACTTTGCAACATTACGGTCATGATAAATGGTATTATCAAAAATTTAAAGCAATATGTACTACTTATAATTTTCTTCATTACTAATTATTTCTTACTAATACAGCAGGCATTTTAACATCCGACCATAATTCTTTTTCATCTCCGTTATACGTTTTTGTAATGGGTTTTCCATTTCGAGTTAATCCCTTAAAAACACCTTTATCAATCGCATCCCAAAGCACATACTTTGCTTGTGATTGTAAATTGATTAATCCGAAATGATTTTCTGAACCCAATTCGCTAGTACTATCTTTCCAATTTTCATCAAAGGCTTCGAAATAGAAACATGAAATTTTTTCTTTATTCGTCCACTCCCTCATCAATTTATAATATATAGCCGATTTGTATTCATCAGTAGCTTTAGAACCTTCTTTACCATAAAGTTTAACATCATTTGAAGCCCAGCCTGTTTCACCAATGTGAACTGGTTTATTAACACCAATTGACTTCATATAACTAACCACGCTATTATATTGGGATATTGCATAATCTCTTGCTCTAAGCATCGCAGCATCAATTTTTTCTTTTTCAGATAAATTCGATTCACTAGCTAAAACTCCCCAAAAAACAGGATGGTAATGGGTATCGTGCATTGGATACGTATGCAAAGAAATATAATCGACAGCTTTTATCAATTTATTTAAATCTTCTACATGATACTGTGCTTCGCCACCTCCCCAGGAAGCAAAATTATCGGAAGTGGTTATCCATAATTTCTTTGGTAACTTTTTAAGTTTTTTTAAATCTTGTAAATGATTTACCCATTTTAATATCACAGAAGGTTGCACATAATAATTGGTTGCCCATTTTACCATTGCTTCATTTCCAACAGCAATAATCTTTACTATATCTGGATATTGATTTGTTAATTTTACTGCTTCTTCAATTTCTATTGCATTTCGATCGCTTTCTTCATTATGATTGGTTGGAAATTCTGTCCATGCGTTTTTACAATCTATCCAAGCACCTAACATTA
>JANNCY010000105.1:0-14128 GCA_031387085.1 Flavobacteriales bacterium
TTTATAGACAAATATGGTTATCCTTATTGCAGAGGTAGAATCTTTACTTCCATCGAAAAAGACAACCATCAATATGATGATGAGATTGAAATTTTTTGGGCATCGGGTGCTTGTTTTTTTATCCGGAAAGACCTATTTAGAAAGCTCCATGGATTTGACTCCGATTTTTTTGCACATCAAGAAGAAATCGATTTGTGTTGGCGTGCAAACAATTTAGGTTATAAAGTCAAATACACCTATAAATCGGTTGTGTATCATGTTGGCGGTGCGACTTTAAGTGCATCCAATCCTAAAAAAACATTTCTGAATTTTAGGAATTCATTGCTGATGCTAGTGAAAAATTTACCTAAAAACCAATTGTTTGCGATACTTTTTGCACGGTTAATTTTAGACGGAATTGCAGGAGTTCAATTTATTTTTCAAGGAAAATTCAAGCATTGCTATGCGATTTTAAAAGCACATTTTCATTTTTACCATTTGATTTTCAGAAACTTAAAGAAAAGAAATAACTATCAAAACAAAAATTATTTTCGAATTAAAAGTATTGTATACCACTATTTTATTGAAAAGAAAAAGATTTTCGAATGAATTATTAACAATACTTTAGGGTATTGCTACGTTTTAACTAGCATTAATTTGTAATTTTGTCAAAATTAAAATCAAAAACCATGAGAAAAGTATTTTTACTATTTTCTTTGACTGCACTGACTTTAACGTCATGTGGTACGAAAAAGAAAATTGCTGCATTGGAACTACAAAACAAAGAATGTCAAGATTTATTAAACTCAACAACCGTTAAATTAAATTTATGTCTGACCGAAAAACAAGCATTAAATCAACAAAATGAATCTTTAAATCAACAAAATGATTATTTAAAGAAAAACAATTCAGAATTGATAAGTGCTGCAAAAGACATGACAGTGCTGACTACAAAAGGTGCTCAAAATATAGAAAAAGCCTTGGAAACAATTCGAGAAAAAGATTTAAAAATCACACGAATGCAAGATGCGTTAACCAAAAAAGACAGTGTTACATTGGCTTTGGTTACCAGTTTAAAAAGTTCGGTGGGTATTTCTGATCCAGATATTGAAATCAATGTAGAGAAAGGTGTGGTTTTTATTTCAATTGCGGATAAATTACTATTCAAAAGCGGAAGTTATGTCGTAAGTGACAAAGCAAAAGAAGTTTTGGGAAAAGTGGCAAAAGTAGTCAACAGCCGACCAACATTTGAATGCATGGTGGAAGGTCACACCGACAATGTTCCGTTTACCGGAAATGCCATCTTAATAGACAACTGGGATTTGAGTGTAAAACGTTCTACTGCTATTGTTCGCGTTTTGACTAACGAATTAGGTGTAAAACCATCGCAGTTAATTGCAGCTGGAAGAAGCGAATTCATTCCGTTAGTGGATAACAATAGTGCTGATAATAGAGCAAAAAACAGAAGAACGAGAATAGTTGTACTTCCTAAGATTGATGAATTTTATGATATGATTGAAAAAGAAATGAAAAATCAGAAGAAACAGTAATAGTTTTTCAAAATTAAAAAATTATAAAAACATCTTGAGAAATCAGGACGTTTTTTATTTACACAGAGTGCACAGAGAAAAAAGCACAGAGTTTCACAGAGTAAAATAAAACGCCCTGTGAAGCGCTGTGCAATCCTCTTTTATCGCTGGGTAAAAACTATTGATGTTTTATTTATAAATTGAATCTATTTTCTATATTCTATGCTCTTTTCTCTTTCTACAAAATCTCCAAACTTCCTTTACCTTCTCTAACTACTATAGGCTCGTAGCCTGATAAATCAATAATGGTAGAAGGTGTATTATCGCCATAGCCACCATCAATAACTAAATCAACCAAGTTTTGCCATTTCTCAAAAATCAATTCGGGATCGGTGGAATATTCTAATACCGCATCTTCATCGTGAATAGAAGTGGATACAATTGGATTTCCCAACATTTTTACAATTTCGATAACAATGGCATTATCGGGAACCCGAATTCCGACTGTTTTCTTTTTCCGAAATTCTCTTGGCAAATCGTTATTTCCTGGTAAAATAAAAGTATACGGACCAGGTAACGCTCTTTTTAAGATTTTAAAAGTAGCGGTATCGATTTGTTTTACATAGTCAGAAATGTTGCTTAAATCACTGCAAACAAAAGAAAAATTGGCTTTTTCCAACTTAATCCCTTTGATTTTTGCAATACGTTCCAACGCTTTGGTATTGGTGATATCGCAACCCAAACCATAAACCGTGTCGGTAGGATAAATGATCAATCCGCCATTCCGTAAAACAGCAACGACTTTTTTAATCGCAGCTTCATTGGGATTGTCTTCGTAGATTTTTATGAACTGGGACATGGTAATAATATAATTTTTTAGTGAAATTATGTTAGAATGAATAATGCTGACGCTACTACATTTACTCAAAGATAAATATAAGCTATGAAAACCTACCAATTATTTTCGTTTTTTATTTCGTTATTACTACTACTGAATTCCTCATGCTCCACAGATAACTCTGCAAGTAATTCCAGTATTAAAAGAACCCTCATCAATGAAGGTTATGGCAGTCATCCGCAACAAGTATTCGATTTGTATTTACCCGCTAACCGATCTGACAGAACTACTAAAACCCTCATTCTTATTCATGGTGGTGGATGGACAAGTGGTGATAAAGCAGATATGAAGTATATAACCAACATCATCAAACAAAATTTACCCGACTATGCAATTGCTAATATGAATTACAGGTTGGCTTCCAAAGGAAATCCAGCGTTTCCCATGCAAATAGACGATATTAAAGCACTAATAAATAAGCTTAAGAATACCCGTAATTATGCTATTTCGGATGATTTTGGATTAATTGGTATGAGCGCCGGAGGTCAACTCTCTTTGTTATACAGTTACGGCTATAATTCTGATAAAAATATAAAAATGGTATGCAGTATTGTTGGACCGACCGACTTTACAGATACCAATTACTTGAAAATTCCAGCCATGGTTGAAGCAATTGAAACCGCAACAGGAGTAAGTTATATGGACAATCATGAGTATAACCAAGAGTTGAGTCCGTTGAGCCGTGCTTCAATAGCTTCGCCTCCGACAATTTTGTTTTATGGGAATCAAGATCCTATTATCCCTGCAACACAAGGTATAAATATGCATGAACAACTAGAACGATTAGGCGTTTATAATGAATTCCATTTGTACAATGGCGGTCACGGTAATTGGGTACTTGACGATCAATTGGATGCGAATGGAAAATTGGCTACTTTTATCAAAATAAGTTTTAGCCAATCTCAACCTATTTCTCAAAATACAAAAAAAAATTTTTGATGCTGCTTTGTTGGGATTGTCATGTAATACTATTTTTAATTATAAGCCGTTTGTATTAAACGAGATCACTCATCTAACGATAATTATAAGTTATGAAAACCAATAAATTATTTCCTTTTTTTATCCTTTTATTGTTGATACTAAATTCCTCATGCACTACAGAAAGCACTGCAAGTGATACCAGTACAGAAAAAAATATTATCAATGAAAGCTATGGAAATCATCCACAACAAGTATTCGATTTGTATTTGCCTGCCAACCGATCGGCAGCAACAACTAAAACACTTATTCTTGTTCATGGTGGTGGTTGGACTGGAGGTGATAAAGCGGACATGGTTAATGTGACCAACTTAATCAAACAATATTTGCCAAGTTATGCGATCGCCAATATGAATTACCGGTTAGCATCTGCTGGAAATCCAGCATTTCCCATGCAAATTGACGATATTAGTGCTGTTATTAATAAACTTAAAACTACTTCCGATTACGCTATTTCAGATAACTTTGGATTTATAGGTGTCAGCGCTGGAGCTCATCTTTCTCTTTTGTATAGTTATGCTTACAATTCAAATAATGATGTAAAAATGGCTTGCAGTATTGTGGGTCCGACCGACTTTACCGATCCCAATTACCTGAATAATCCGCTGCTTTTTGCCTCATTTGAATCGGTTACTGGAGTAAGTTATAATGATAATCCTGGATATTACCAACAGTTGAGTCCGTTGAGTAGAGCCACAGTTTCTTCGCCACCAACTATTTTATTTTATGGAAATCAAGACCCACTGATTCCCACAACACAGGGCGTCAACATGCAGGCACGACTTGACCAATTGGGAGTTTACAACGAATTTACTTTATACAATGGCGGTCACGGCAATTGGGCATTTGCTGATCAATTGGATACCTATGCGAAATTGGTTGCGTTTATTCAGAATAAATTTTGAGTCAAAAGTCGAAAGTCTAAAAGTTAGCCGATTACATCGAGTTTTGCAAATCGCAAAAGTAATTTCTTGATTCCGCCGACCTCAAATTTAATCTCCGCTTTTTTATCTGCGCCGATTCCTTCAAGGTTGAGGATTTCTCCCTTGCCGAAACGTTCGTGCATGACGATATTTCCAACAGTGAGTTTGCTGTCAAACAAATTGGAGTTTCCATTGCTTAGTGTGTTTCCTACTGGTTTTAATTTGCGGATGGTAGATGATGAAACCGATTCCCCACCATATTTCTTAGGAGGCGTTCCTGCAACAGGTTTTGCCAATCGCAGTTTTGATTTATCGACGTCTCCAAAAATATCCAAATCGATAGTTGGTTTGTAGCGATAACCACTGTTATCACTTGGATTGATGTATTCTAAAAACTCATCATTAATTTCTTCTATGAATCGTGATGGCTCACTATCGGTGAGTTTTCCCCAACGGTAACGCGATTGTGCGTAGGATAAATACGCTTGATGCTCTGCACGCGTCAACGCCACATAAAACAAACGGCGTTCTTCTTCAAGTTCGCTTCTGGTGTTTAAACTCATCGCACTTGGAAACAAATCTTCTTCCAATCCGACGACAAAAACATAAGGGAATTCCAATCCTTTTGCCAAATGTATTGTCATCAATGCAACTCTGTCTTCATCACTGGTATCTTTATCCAAATCGGTTGCCAGTGCTACATCTTCCATAAATTCGGATAAGGCACCACGTGCTCCGTCAATTTCTTTCTGACCTTCAGTAAAATCTTTGATTCCGTTTAGAAGTTCTTCTATATTTTCAATTCGGGCGATTCCTTCTGGAGTTCCGTCTTTCTTCAATTCCTGAACCAATCCCGTTTTTTTAGTCACGTGATCGGCAATATAAAACGCATCTTGATTTTGATTAATCACCTGAAAACTCTTAATCATAGTTACGAAATCTTCCAATTTTGCTTTGGTTCCCGAATTGAGTTTCAAATCAATTTTATCAATATTTTCCATCACTTCAAAAATGGAACGCTGGTAATGATTGGCAGCAATGGTTAGCTTTTCGACAGTCGTATCGCCAATTCCTCTTGCCGGATAATTGATGACACGAATCAATGCTTCTTCGTCTTTCGGATTGATAATCAAACGCAAATAACACAAAACGTCTTTAATTTCTTTCCGTTGATAAAACGACAATCCACCGTAAATCCGATACGGAATATCGCGTTTTCGTAACGCATCTTCCATAGCTCGCGATTGCGCATTGGTGCGGTACAAAATGGCAAATTGTCCGTTGAGCATTTGATTTTGCATCTTTTGCTCCCAAATGGTACTGGCTACAAAACGTCCTTCTTCACTGTCGGTGATACTGCGGTGGACTTTTATCTTTGGACCAAAATCATTCGCCGTCCAAACCACTTTATCGAGTTTGGTTTTATTTTTATCGATAATCGAATTGGCGGCTTCTACAATGTTTTTCGTCGAACGGTAATTCTGTTCCAAACGATAGGTTTTTACATTTTCGTAATCCTTTTGAAAATTCAAAATGTTGTTAATGTTCGCACCACGAAACGCATAGATACTTTGCGCATCATCACCTACAACACAAATATTCTGAAATCTGTCGGATAAAGCGCGTACAATTAAATATTGTGAATGATTCGTATCTTGGTACTCATCGACCATGATGTAGCGAAAACGATCTTGGTATTTCGCCAAAACATCGGGAAAACGGTTTAGTAATTCATTCGTTTTTAATAGCAAATCATCAAAATCCATTGCTCCTGCTTTGAAACAGCGGTCGACATAATTCTGATAAATCTCTCCCAAACGTGGTTTCTTGCTCATGGCATCCGACTCTTGCAATTCGGGATTATTAAAATACGCTTTAACGGTAATCAATGAATTTTTATACGACGAAATTCTGCTCAACACTTGCTTTGGTTTATAAACGTCTTTATCCAATTGCATTTCTTTGATAATCGCCGAAATCAATCGAACGCTATCTTGCGTATCGTAAATAGTAAAATTGGAAGGGAATCCTAATTTTGATGCTTCCGAACGCAGGATTCGGGCAAACACAGAGTGAAAAGTTCCCATCCATAAATTTTTGGCTTCATTCGAACCAACAATTTCGGAAATACGCTTTTTCATTTCGCGTGCTGCTTTGTTGGTAAATGTCAATGCCAGAATGGAAAATGCATCGACACCCAAACTCATCAAATACGCAATACGCATAGTCAAGACACGAGTTTTACCAGAACCGGCTCCGGCGATTATGATCATCGGGCCGTCTTTTTGCAAAACAGGTTCTTGCTGCGCTTCGTTGAGTTGGGAAAGGTATTTTTGCATTTTGTGTCTATTCGTAAAAATACAAAAATAGACTTACTTCTCTATACATACAAACACAATCGGTTTGATTTATTAACTATTTTATTGCTTGCATGCTAAAATTTGTTTTCCTTTGCTGACAGAAAAATTTATTGTTATAAAACCTATGAATACTGACAAAATTATTGAATTGGCTTTTTATACTTTACCTGCTTTAATTACAGGCGGCGTTGCTTATTTTTTGTTTAATTCGTATTTTAAGGATCAGCAAAACACACGTCGTTGGTTGGTGCAAAAAGAAAATCAAAAATTCGGATTACCTTTGCGCTTACAAGCATACGAAAGATTGGCTTTGTTTTTAGAACGCATCAACCCGACTAAATTATTGATTCGTGTTAAGCCACTTAGCGATGATAAAATGGAGTATCAAAATTTAGTAATTCAACACATTGAACAAGAATTCGAACATAATTTAACACAGCAAATTTATGTTTCTGATGAATGTTGGTTAATGATACTGACTGCGAAAAATACGGTGATTCAAAACCTTAGAAAAACAGCATTAAATTCCGAAATCACTACTGCTGATAAATTTAGAGAAACTATTTTAAGCAATCAATTGGAAGTAGCATCAACGAGTACTTTAGCTTTAGATTTCTTGAAAAATGAAGTAACTAGCTTTTTGTAATTACCATATTTTTTTAAGTTGAGTTTGATCGTTAGAATTCAATTCGGGCATCAATTTTTCAAACACCAATCGCATTTCATTCCTTTTCAACAGTGCTCGTATTTGGTCTTTAGCGTATTTTGAAAACTGCCATTTAAAATGCGATGTAGCACTTATTAAGTTTTTCAGCATGATTTCATCTTTTGGATTAATCGATAAAATAGCATCAATTGCATTTTGACGAATCGAACTTTCGAAATTGGTTGATGTATAATTTTGCAATTCTTTATAGTTGCTTTCTTTAGCATCAGTAGCCAAAATTGTAGACGATTGTGAAAAGGTTAAGTATTGAATTCGCAGCGACTTATCGTTATTTCCTTCCCAATTTTTGGCGATTTCTAAATACTTCTCACGTTCCTCTGGAAAACTATCCCACAAACTGCTTAAAGCCACTTCTTTGGTGTAATAAGAATTGTCGTTAAGGAGTGATTCGTATTGCGATTTGAATTCTATCGGAACTTTAACAAACGTATTAGCAATGGATCTTCGTATTTCCAACGAGTTGGCTTGCATAGCTAAATCCAATAGTTTTTGTTTTTCTGCAAACGGAACATTGGCAATTTGATAGATTATTTCTGTCTTTACGGGAAAATAGGCATCCGATTTCATCGTTTCTGTAAAATAGATTTCCTTTTCGGAAAAGGGTTTACTCTTGTACTTTTGAACATCCAACAATCGCTGAATAAAAACATTTTTTTCTAACAATCGATTGACTTCCTCTGCAGGATAGTGATAATCTTGTAACCAAACCTTCTTGAAATTGTCGGTATCAAAATTGGAAACTTTTTTAATTTCAGCTAAGAAATCATCGGTTTCCACATTTTTAAATTGGTACTTTTTTAAATACGATTTGACCGCTTTATTGAATCCTTTTTCACCAATAGCTTCCCGAATGGCATGTAAAGCCCAAGCTCCTTTTTGATAAAACGACAATGAACTTGCTCTTTCATTCATCACTGGAATTGTATCTGTTTTTGCTGCGGTACGCAATTGTAATGACGTCTTGTATATTTGATGGTAAAAATAATCATCCCCAAAAATTTCCTTTTCTGCCAACAAAGCATAATACGTCGCGAAACCTTCCTGCAGCCAATGGTGTTTGCCCGATTTTGCCGTAACCAAATCACCAAACCACTGATGTGCTAACTCATGAGCGTTGACATTAACGTAATTTCTATCGTTAAAACCAATAGCGTCAGTAACATAATCTTGTGCAAAAATGGTTGACGTAGTGTTTTCCATTCCTCCATACAAAAAATCACGTACTGGAATTTGTCGGTAAATTCCCCATGGGTACTTCACTCCGATTTCCTTTTCTAAAAAATCGAAAATGGGTTTGGAATAGCGATACGTTGGTTCAAATTTAGCATCATCAGCTGGACTGTAATACCATTCTAAAGGAATTCCAGAATTGGATGTTCCTGTCTTATTGTCAAATTTTCCAATGGCTAGCATGACGAGATAGGAAGACATTGGTTTTTTCATACTAAAATTCCACACTTTATCTTTTTTTGAATCAGAAACATAATCTAGTTTACCATTTGAAATCACATTGAATTTCGAATCATAAACCACCGACAAATTGAAAATTACTTTTTCATTTACATCATCAAAACTGGGTAACCAATGGCTGGTGTATTTGCCTTGACCTTGTGTCCAGATTTGCAGATTATCGCCTTCACCAATAAAATAAAGCGTTTGTTTTGGAGTCGCTTTATAATTGAAACTTACAGTATTTTTTCCTAATGCGAATCCTTCAAAGAGCTTTAATTCTTTAGTATTAGAAGTGAATTTCACATCCTTTTTGTTGATCATAACTTTCGAAAAGTCAATATTCTTAGCATCAATTCGTATGGTATCAATAGCCGATTTAACAGTGAAATTATAGATTATAAATCCGGAAATAGTTTTGTCATTGTAATTAGGTTCTATCAAACCTTTTAAATCAATAAAATCAACTTTACTGGTTTGTTGGGCAAAAGAAACAAGCGAAAAAAATACTAAAAAGATATAGCGCATAGTTGTAAACAATGAATCACAAAGATACACAGAGTTTTTATAAAATCCGTTTTCAAATTTCCTAATAAAAATCTATCTTCGCATTGGTTCAACTCGATTTATACCCATTGAATAATTTACTCGACACTCCGATAGAATACCTCAAAGGCGTTGGTCCGCAGCGTGGCGATTTGTTGCGCAAAGAATTGAACATCCACAAATATTCCGATTTAATCAATTTGTATCCGAATCGCTATATCGATAGAACGCGGTATTACAAAATCAATCAGCTTCAAAACAACAACTCCGAAGTTCAGATTATTGGCAAAATCATTCACATCAAAACAATAGAACAAGGCAAAGCCAAATCGCGTTTGGTTGCCACTTTCGTGGATGAAACTGGCGAAATGGAACTTGTTTGGTTTCAGGGACAAAAATGGATACGCGAAAGTTTAAAGTTGAACACCGTTTATGTTATCTTCGGAAAAGTAGCGCAATTTGGAGCTACTTTCAATATGGCGCATCCCGAAATGGAATTGCTTGAAGAGCACAAATCCAGCTTGCGAAGCGCCATGCAACCTGTCTATCCAAGTACTGAAAAACTTACACAAAGAGGCGTTACCAATAAAGTCGTCAATAAAATGATGCAGCAATTGTTTGTCGAAATCAAGTCGATATTTACGGAAACATTGCCAGGTTACTTGCTACAAGAATTACAACTACTTCCAAAAAATGAAGCGGTTTTTAATATTCATTTTCCGAAAAGTCAGGAGTTGTTAGCCAAAGCACAATTTCGATTAAAATACGAAGAATTGTTTTTTATTCAATTGCAATTGATCACCAAAAATCTAATCCGAAAGCACAAAATAAAAGGACATCCATTTGAAAAAGTGGGAAACAATTTCAACGATTTTTACAACAATCATTTGCCTTTCGATTTGACTAATGCGCAAAAACGAGTGCTGAAAGAAATCCGAAATGATCTTGGCAGCAACGCCCAAATGAACCGATTGCTGCAAGGTGATGTTGGCTCTGGAAAAACAATTGTCGCGTTAATGTGTATGCTTTTAGCCAAAGACAATGGCTTTCAAAGTTGTTTGATGGCGCCAACTGAAATTCTGGCAAATCAACATTTTAATGGTTTAACAGAATTAGCTAAAGACTTGAACCTAAGTATAAAAATTCTGACTGGCTCAACCAAAACTTCAGAACGAAAAGTCATTCATCAAGCATTGGAAAATGGATCGTTAGATATTATTATTGGAACACATGCGCTACTCGAAGACAAAGTGCAATTTCAAAATTTAGGATTAGCAATTATTGATGAGCAACATCGATTTGGAGTCGAGCAACGTTCTAAGCTTTGGAAGAAAAACGAAATTCCGCCACATGTTTTAGTGATGACAGCTACTCCTATTCCGAGAACGTTAGCGATGAGTTTGTATGGCGATTTGGATATTTCTGTCATTGACGAAATGCCACCAGGACGAAAATCTATTCAAACTGTCCATCGCTTTGATACTAACAGACTTAAAGTTTGGAAATTCCTAAAAGATGAAATCGCAAAAGGACGACAAATTTACATCGTCTATCCTTTAATTCAGGAAAGTGAAAAAATGGATTACAAAGATTTGATGGACGGTTACGAAAGCATTTCTCGCGATTTTCCGTTGCCGCAATACAGCATTTCCATCCTTCATGGTAAAATGAAACCTTCCGAAAAAGAATCCGAAATGAAACGATTTGTTGAAGGAAAAACCAACATCATGGTCGCAACAACCGTAATTGAAGTCGGTGTTAATGTTCCCAATGCCAGCGTTATGGTGATTGAAAGCGCCGAACGTTTTGGCTTGTCACAACTCCATCAATTGCGTGGACGAGTTGGTCGTGGTGCAGAACAAAGTTATTGCATCTTAATGACGAGTTACAAATTGAACAGCGACACTAAAACTCGTATTGAAACTATGGTTCAAACCAACGACGGATTTGAAATAGCAGAAGTCGATTTAAAATTACGCGGACCGGGAGATATTATGGGAACCCAACAAAGCGGTGTTTTGAATTTGCAAATTGCCGATTTGGTCAAAGACCGCGACATCTTATTATTAGCCAGAAATCATGCGATTCAATTATTAAAAGACGATGCTGCGATGGCAAAACCCGAACATGCAACTTTACGTAATGTTTTCATCGAATTGAGCAAAAAGAAAAACATCTGGAATTACATTAGCTAAAAAACAATATTACTATGGTACAATACAATCCCAAAGACTGGTTAATTTTTATTTTTCGATTTCATAAGTCCGATACTTTTCGACAACTGATTCCCATGATGTTGCTTATTGGTGGCTACTCGGGTATTATTTGTTATTTAGAAACCGATTATTGGCAACTTTCAGAAGACAGCCATGTAAAGAATATCAGCAACATGCATAGTATTCTTGGTTTTGTCATTTCATTGTTATTAGCGTACCGAACCAATACGGCTTACGATCGTTGGTGGGAAGGAAGAAAATTATGGGGCTCTTTGGTCAACAATTCCAGAAACTTAGCGATTAAACTTTCGGCAATGTTAAAATCAGAAGAAGACAAAAGTTATTTTCGATTTTTAATTCCGACCTATGCTGCAGTCTTATCTGGTCATTTGAGTAATGAGGAGGTAGGGAAACTTCTTTTTGAAGATGTTGATTTGGAAATAGATCACAGCAATCATCAACCCAATCAAGTGGCACAAATGTTATTTCAGAAAGTCAACGATTTGTACGAATTGGGAAAGATATCGGGAAATCAACTGATTGTTTTAAACTCCGAATTGCAATCTTTTACCGAAGTTTGTGGAGCCTGTGAGCGAATCAAAAACACGCCTATTCCCTACTCTTACAGTGCTTTTATCAAAAAATTTATTTTCTTTTATGTAATGAGTTTGCCGTTTGGATACGCCTTTAGTTTGGGCTATTATTGCATTCCAGTTATCATCTTTATTTTTTATGTTTTTGCCAGTTTAGAACTCATAGCCGAAGAAATTGAAGATCCGTTTGGTACTGATTCGAATGATTTACCAACTAAAAAAATCGCTTCTAACATAAAAAAACATGTCGAAGAATTACTCTAAATTATTAAAATTGATTAACTTACAAAAAAGTCTAATTTACAACTTTTAGTATTTTAATTAAATTGAGTTATTTTGAAATTTTCTTTGTTAAATTTTATCGCTAAATATAAAACAAACATCTGCATTTGCGTTTTTGTAATCGTCTGCTTGTTATTGTTATTAAAGTTTCCGGCAAGAAATAATATTATCACCAAAACTTTTTTAAAGGAAGATGAAGTAGAATATGATTCTGAAATTGCATTTAAAAACGATAGTCTCGAAAAATACGGATTAATGGCTATCGAAAATATTGTAATTAAAGAGGATGCTGAAGTACGAAGAACGCCAAATATCGCACGATACAACACCCTTTATGAATTAAAATTCGGAACAAAAATCTACACGAAAAGTAATGATGAAGAAAATAAATACAACATTAAAATTGATGAATCCTTACTCGAAAGAGAAACTAAAAATGGATTTGTAGCCATTTATGCCGTTAAACCAATTACGCTATCGGAGAAACCTGTTGGCTATGTTGCTGTAGAAGATATTATTCTGAAATCTGAATTTAAAAATTTTAAACCACAGCCTAAACGTGTTGTAATCGAAGCTACTATTTTAGCAGCAATAGAAAGTAATTTAGTAGTTAATGGCATTACTTATAAGTTGATCGAAGACAACAAACGCTATAATAATTCGATTACTTATGGTGATTATAACAATGATGGCGCAACTGATTTTGCTATTATTTTAGATACTCCAGACAATGCTGATTCTGTTTTTTTAGTTTTTTTTAAAGATGCTGAGAAAAAAAACTACCGATTGATTTTTACAAATGCAGCTACCACTTATCTAAAAATAAATACGATTCCGAAACAGACTCCTATTATTTTCAAATCGGAAACGACTTCTTTCCCATATGACGGCATTCAAATTACCACCAACGAACCCAATCCGTTTTATTATTTTTACACAGCGAATACCAATTCTTTTACGTTGGTAAAAAATTGAAAGTTCGATTGTTAGATTATTGGATTTTTCGATTATTCGACATAACGAGACAGTTTTGATAAAAGTTCTTCGACAGGCTCAGACTGACATTGGTTATGTATATTGACTGTGTCTTAATCGTTTATACAATGTCACACTGAGCTTGTCGAAGTGTTTTTGAGTTGAAAGTCGAATAATCGAATATTCGAAAAATCCAACAATCTAACAACAAATATCCCTTTTCAGAACTGACAAATTATGGAATAATCCTTATATTTGCCACCTAAAATTATAGACGACAATGAAGATTTCATACAATTGGTTAAAACAATTCATTAAAATAGATTTGCCTTCAGAACAAACGGCTACGATGCTTACCGATTTAGGTTTGGAAGTAGAAGTGGTTGAAACCTACCAATCGGTTAAAGGTGGTTTGCAAGGAATCATTGTTGGCGAAGTAAAAACTTGTGAAAAGCATCCAGATGCTGATCGATTAAGCGTTACCACCGTTGATGTTGGTGATGCAACACTTCAAATTGTTTGTGGAGCTCCGAATGTGGCTGCCGGACAAAAAGTTCCTGTTGCTTTAATTGGAACAAAACTCTTCGATAAAGAAGGTGTTGAATTTGAAATTAAAAAAGGTAAGATTCGCGGAGTTGAAAGCCACGGAATGATATGCGCCGAAGACGAATTA
>JANNCY010000150.1:0-19649 GCA_031387085.1 Flavobacteriales bacterium
TTATTACTCACATTTTTCATATTGTCACTTTGGTGTTCGTGAATCTCCGATTTCATTGGGTCAATTGTTTCTTTTTCTTTTTTGATAAAAATTGTAGTAAACCAATTCATTTTGTAAAGGTACTCTAATTTGAAAATTCTACAAAAGTAAAATGATTACGAAATTAACCCATTACAGAAAATCTGATTAATAAAAAAAGGCGCAACTTTCGTAACGCCTTTATCATTATACTTTGGGTTATTATTTTCCTAATAGTAGTAATTCGTTTGCCACCACTTCGGTTACATACCGCTTTTCACCATTTTTATCGTCGTAACTTCTATGGGTAAGTTTCCCTTCGATGGCAATTTCTTTACCTTTGGTTACATATTTCTCGATGATTTCGGCTGTTTTCCCCCAAGCGGAAATACGATGCCATTCGGTTTGTTCTACTTTTTCACCTTTGTCATTGTAATACACTTCGTTGGTAGCGAGTGTGATGTTAGCAACTTTTTTTCCTCCTTCAAGATTTTTGATTTCAGGTTCTTGTCCTACATGTCCGATTAATTGTACCTTGTTTCTCATGGCGTTTAAAATTTAAATTAATAAAATGTTTTTGTCTTATTTCGACGATGCAAAGTTGTAGCAACCCTCAAATTTTATTCGGTAATTAAGCATTTAATTTCGGTTGTAATTACTTGTAAGCGTTTGTAAACGGAAATTTTGTTATATTTGATTGATATTTATAGTATAAGCCATGATGAAAAACTGTTTAGAATGTAACGAAAAAATTGTCGGTCGCGAAGATAAAAAGTTCTGTAGCGACGGTTGCCGTAATGCTTACAACAACAAAATTAATAAAGATAGTACGAATTATATGCGTAATATCAATAACAAATTGCGCAAAAATTACCGCGTTTTATCGGAACTTAATTCCGAAGGAAAATCAAAAACTACCCGCGTCAAATTATCGAGTAAGGGTTTCGATTTTGATTACTTTACCACCATTTTAAATACAAAATCGGGTAACACATATTATTTTGTGTACGACCAAGGGTATATGGCTTTGGAAAATGATTTTTATATGTTAGTTAAAAAAGATATATAAAGATGAAAAAAAACACTACTTCGCTTTATTCGATGTTGTTTCTTGTAGCATTTTTATGTGGCATTTTTTATTTTATGATGCCTCGTGGATATGACAAAATTGAAGCGCCACTTTCTGAATTTTCGACTAAAAGAGCCTTAGCAATCGTAAAAAAAATAGCAATTAAACCTCATTTTGTTGGTTCTGAAAATCACGAAACTGTTGCTAACTATTTACAAAATGAATTGCAAAAATTGGGATTGGAAACAGCAATTCAAGAAGGTTTTACCATGACCGAAAAAGGAACTTTAGTGTATTCGAAAAATATTTTAGCCAAAATTAAAGGAACTTCAAACACAAAAGCGTTGTTGCTGCTTTCCCATTATGACAGTGCACCACATTCGTATTCGCTTGGCGCAAGCGATGATGCTTCTGGCGTTGCCACCATTTTAGAAAGCGTTCGTGCCTTTTTATATGCAAAAACCAAACATAAAAACGATATTGTTATTTTATTTTCCGATGCGGAAGAGCTGGGTTTGAACGGTGCCGCACTTTTTGTAACGCAACACAAATGGTCTTCTCAAATTGGATTGGCATTAAATTTCGAAGCTCGCGGTTCTTCTGGACCTAGTTTTATGTTGATGGAAACCAATAGAGGAAACGCCAAAATGGCAACCGAATTTAGTAAAGCAAATGTTCAATATCCAGTGTCAAATTCGTTGATGTACAGTATTTATAAAATGCTGCCCAATGATACCGACTTGACGGTGTTTCGAGAAAAAGGAAAAATTCAAGGGTTTAATTTTGCTTTTATCGACAGTCATTTCAATTACCACACAGCACAAGATACATTCGAAAATTTAGACCCGAACACCTTAGCTCATCAAGGTTCGTATAGTATGCCATTGCTAAATTATTTTTCAAATTCCGATTTGACCAACCTTAATGCTGAAGACGATAAAGTGTATTTTAATGTCCCTTTCGGATTTATAAAGTATCCTTTTAGTTGGATTTTGCCAATGGTATTCATTGCTTTTGGATTGCTCTTACTTTTCATTTTTATCGGATTAGGAAAGCAGCTTTTGCGAATGGATGAAATCATCAAGGGATTTTTTCCGTTATTTGGAGCATTGCTTATTTCGGGTTTAATAACCTATATCGGTTGGAAAATTGTGTTGGCATTTTATCCACAATACAACGATATACTTCAAGGATTTACCTATAACGGTCACGATTATATTTATGGATTTGTGAGTTTAACAATGGCCATTTGTTTTTTAATCTACCGAAAAGACACCAAAAGAAATTCGGAAATGAATCAATTGATTGCGCCATTATTTATTTGGATTTTAATCAATATAGCAATTGCATTCCAACTTCAGGGAGCCGGATTTTTAATTATTCCCGTTATTGCGAGTTCATTGATGTTGGGCTATTTTGTGCTGACCCAAAAATCAAATTCTTTTTTAAATATCCTAATGGCGTTGCCTACACTACTTCTTTTAGCACCATTTATCCAATTATTCCCAATTGGTTTGGGATTGAAAATTTTGGTGGGTAGTTCGATTTTAACGGTGTTAAGTTTTGGGTTGCTACTACCCATTTTTGGATCGTTTCTACAAAAGAAACTTTGGTCGGCTTTTTTCTTTTTAATTGCCATTGGTTTTTTCGTAAAAGCACATCAATCCTCAGATTATAATACAAAAAATGCAAAACCAAATAGTTTAGTGTATGTTTTAAATGGCGATACGAACAAAGCCAATTGGGCAACATATGACACTAATTTAGATGAATGGACTAAAGCGTATTTAGGGAAAAATCCAAAAGCTGCGAAATCGTTAAACTCCGATAAATTGTATAGTAAATACGGTTCGCAATATACCTTTATGGCGGATGCCCCTCTAGCAACTATTGCAAAACCTACAGTCGAATTTGTAACCGATTCTACTGTTGGAAAAAATCGTTATTTAAAAATTGTAATCTCACCCAATCGAAAAGTAAATCGATACGATATTTTTATCAATGAAAAAGTAACCATTCAAAATCTAAAAGCCAACGGAGCAAAATCAATCGATTTAAAAAGCAACATCATCAACAAAAAAAGCAATAAACTTTTGAGTTATTATGTGGTTGACAATAGGCCATTACAAATGGAATTTTCTATTCCGTCCAATCAAAAATTAGAGATGAATTTAGCGGAAAGTTCTTTCGATTTATTGACCAATCCACTATTTCATATTGCAAAAAGACGCCATTGGATGATTCCGACTCCCTTTGTGTTAAACGATGCAATTATTGTGAAACAGAGAATACAATCAAGCACCCCAATTATTAAAAAAGCAATTCCTTATTTTAAAAGAAATGCGATACCGACTGATAGTTTAAGTTTGGAAAATGACAGTTTACAATAATGTGTACAATTAGTATTTTAGGTTGCGGTTGGCTGGGATTCCCTTTAGCAAAATCTTTACTAGAAAAAGGATTTATAGTAAAGGGTTCAACAACTTCTATTGAAAAAATTTCCGTTTTAAAAGCCGCTGGAATTTCTCCTTTTTTAATTTCCCTTGGCGGAAATGAAATGGCTAGTGAAATGGATTCGTTTCTGCAAAATTCCGAAATTTTAATTATTGCTATTCCACCTAAATTACGAAGTGAAGCTTCGGAAAATTTTGTTTCAAAAATTCAGAGCTTACTACCTTTTATAGAAAATTCGTCGGTTAAAAAAGTACTTTTTGTGAGTTCAACATCAGTGTATGCCGATGATAATTCAACAATTACCGAAGCAACAAAACCGAATCCCAATTCAGAAAACGGAAACCAATTAGTAACATCAGAGTTGCTTTTACAAAACAATAAAAACTTTCAAACTACGATTGTTCGGTTTGGTGGATTGATAGGAAACGATAGACATCCGATACGATTTTTATCCGGAAGAAGAAACATCGAAAATCCTACTGCTCCTATTAATTTAATCAATCAGGAAGACTGCATCGGAGTTATCGAAAGTATAATTGAAAAAGAAAGTTGGAGTGAAGTGTTCAATGCTGTTGCTCCCTTTCATCCAACAAGGAAAGAATATTACATCCAAAAAGCCATCGAATGCAATTTACCTTTACCTGAATTTGATGAAAGTAGACCTTCTGTGGGAAAAACAATCTCAAGCAACAAAGTCGAAATGATGTTGGACTATCAATTTATAAACAAACTATAAATGAACTTTAATGATGTAATCGGAACCATCGGAGTCGGAATTATTTTAATTGCCTACTTCTTAAATAATTTTTCATTTATTAAAAGAAATGGGGATTTATATTTTGTTTTAAACATACTAGGAGCTAGTATTGCTTGTTATACATCACTACTCATTAACTATATTCCATTTGTGATTTTAGAAGGAACTTGGGCGTTTATTAGCGTGATCAGTTTACTGAAAAACATAAAAAAACCTCAAGATTAACTTGAGGTTTTTTTATTTCAATTACCAAATCTTCACTCTATTTTCTGGTTTAATATACAGTCTATCGGTTTCTTTGATATCGAATGCTTTATAAAAAGTATCCAAATTCAATAACGGTACATACGCACGATACATTCCTGGTGAATGCGGATCGGTTTTAACTTGATTTTTAATGGCTTCATCACGCATTTTAGAACGCCAAATGGTTCCCCATGAGATGAACAGTCGTTGTTCTGGAGTGTATCCGTCTATTAATCCCGGATTACCGTTTTCTTTTAAGTACAACTGTAATCCATCATAGGCAGCGTTAATTCCGCCTAAATCGCCAATGTTTTCTCCCAATGTAAATTTACCATCCACAAAAGTTCCTGGCAATGGCTCTAATTTACTGTACTGATCTGCCAATGCGCCACTTAAAGCAGTGAATTGTTTTAAATCGTCTTCCGTCCACCAATTTACTAAATTTCCTTCTGCGTTGTAACGTGAGCCAGAATCGTCAAATCCGTGAGAAATTTCGTGACCAATTACAGCTCCAATTCCACCATAATTAACTGCTTCATCCGCTTTGTAATTGTAAAATGGTGGTTGCAAAATAGCGGCTGGAAAAACAATTTCATTATTAGTCGGACTGTAATACGCGTTTACCGTTTGTGGCGACATTCCCCAACGGGTTTTATCTACAGGTTTTTGTAAGTCGGCAATATTTTCCTGGAAATTCCATTTGGCAATATTTTTCATATTGTCATAATAGCTTCCACCTTCTGCGCTGCTTTTGACAACCAATCGAGAATAATCTTTCCATTGGTCTGGATAGCCAATTTTTATATTTGATTTTCTTAATTTTTCGATGGCTCCTTTTCGGGTTTCTGGTGTCATCCAAGCTAATTTATTGATTCTGTTTTCAAATGCTAAAAAGATATTTTTTATCATTTTACTGGCTTTTTCTTTTGCTTCTGCCGGAAATTTTTGCTCCACATATAGTTTCCCCAATGCTTCACCTACAGTTCCGTTTACAACCTGAAGTGCTCTTTCTTCTCTTGGACGTTGTTTCTTAGCACCTTGTAGTGTTTGACTGTAAAAATCCCAATTGGCTTTTTCGATTTCTGTAGTTAAAATATCTGCCGATTTATTAACTAAAGACCAACGCAAATACGCTTTCCATTGGTCTATTTTATTATCCGAAAAAATAGTTTGCAAAGCGGTCATGTATTTGGGTTGCGATACGTTTAACGAATCTATTTTTGCAATACCGACTCCACTAATTAACGCATTCCAATTTACTGCTGGCGTTAATTTTTGTAAATCGGCAACTGTCATCGGATTGTATGATTTTCTTCTATCTCTGCGTTCCACTCTGTCTAAACGTGGCGTTGCCATAGCGGTTTCAATTGCCAAAACCATTTTGGCATCTACTTTAGCTTGCTCGGCATCTTCACCTATAAACTGCAACATTTTGGCAACGTGAAACATGTATTTCATTCGTTTTTCTTTAGAATCAGCATCTTCAGAAACATAATAATCTCTATCGGGTAATCCCAAACTTCCAACACCAATGTTTACAACATTTTTATTGCTGTTTTTAGCATCTGGACTCACTCCTAATCCATAAAAACCCAAACCGCCTTGAGGTTGCATTTCGATAATGAATTTGTTTAAATCATCAATCGATTTAATGGCATTAATTTTTGCTAAGGTTCCTTTAATTGGTGTCATTCCAAGCTTATTTCTTGAAATGGTATCCATATAGGTATTAAAAATAATTACTGCTTTCGCTTGATCTGATTTTGGATCTAGTTTTTTCTTTGCTGCTTCTTTTAAAATTGCCAGAGCATCTCTATCGGTATTTTGACGCAGTTCATCAAAACTTCCCCAGCGAACTCTATCGCTTGGAATTTCAGTGGTTTCAACCCATTTCCCATTTACATATTTAAAGAAATCATCCCCTGGTTTTACAGTTTTGTCCATTAACTCCACATTGATACCCGGCTTTTGTTGGGCATTTATACAATATGTTCCTATAAAACACACCAAAATTATTCTTAGTTTTTTACTCAATTGAATTTTCATTTTCTTATTTTTTTATTATTTTTTTGATTGTCTTTTGGTTGTTTGCTGTTATTCTAACAAAATAAAGTCCGCTCGCTACATCCGTTAAATTCAAAACAGAGCTATTGTTTGTTATTTGTAGATTATTTTCAGTAGTAATTATTTTGCCTGTTACATCGTATACTTCTATTTTTTCTATTGGAAAATTGTTTGATGTAATTGTAAAAATTCCAGAAGAAGGATTAGGATAAATAGCAATCGAATTCAGATCAAAACTATCCGTTGCTAAAACGCCGCTAATTAAAAAATCATCGATAATAGCACCTTGATTGGTTACCGATTCGTCGGATTGAAATACAATTCTAAATATAATATTTTGTTCGGCATTTAAATCTAATAAGGAATAACTATATGTTTTTACTACGGCATCAGTCCCTGTCCATTGTGCGCCAACGCAATTATTGCAATCGGTTCCTGATGTTTGTGGCGTTCTATCGCTGTTGTACCAATTCGTTCCCATTGTTCCTAGCACATCCCAATTTTGACCAAAATTGGTAGAATACTCTACATAAACAATATCCCAATTGTTTTCGAGATCAAAAGCCATTTTAAAACTAATCTGTGGATTGGCTAATTGTGATAAATTGTAACATTCTGAAATTAAATACGATTTCGTTTGATTTGGATAATTTCCGCTTGACGATGTTGCATATACATTATTTGTTCCTGAAGTTAGTATACTTCCTGCTCGCAAGCCCCTTATCCAAATTCCAGTTGCACTTCCTTCGTCATTTTCTAATAAATCATCCGAAGGGTTTTCGAACGTATTCACATCGTTTACAGTTCCTGAATCGTTTAAATAAAATGTTCCCGTAGCCACATTATTATCGCTATAAGTATCATTAAGAATAGTTGATGTAATGGTAAAATTATATGCTCCTTTGGCTAATGTTGTTTGAGGTAAATTAATGGTTACCGTTTGACCCGCATTGATTAATCCATTCCAATTATAGGAAAAAGGAATTGCATTAAAGGTATAATTAAATGTAACTGTATTTATAACGTTTGAACCATTGTTTTTTACTTCCACTTGAGGCAAAATAGTGGCATTACAATTTACATTTAAAGCTGATGGACTTACTATTTGGTTGATTTTTATATCGTTTAATGGAATTTGAACTGGAATACCTGATTGCCAAATTCCTCTTCCATAAGTGGACGCTACAATTTTAGCATCTTCCAAATTAATTTCTAAATCGGTAACCGAAACATTCGGTAAATTGGTGTCAAATGGTTCCCATTGCGTCATAGTATCATCTCTGTAGTAAACACCAAGACTTGTACCGACATACAATGGATTATCTGTATTTCTTCCTTGATGGATAATCACATTTTTGCCAATATTTGGAAGTCCTTGCGAGAAGGAAACAAACGAAATTCCACCATCTGTAGATTTTAGCGTTTCGCCATTTATTCCAGATGTAGTGATGTAAATAATAGCACTATTGGAAGAATGTACGTCGACAGAAGTGATATTGGCAGGAGCATCATATATGGCATTAAAAATATTTCCTTTATCGGTGCTTTTATATAAAATGTCATTATCAACAACATACATGATTAAATCATTACTTGGATCTATGGCGATACGATCTAAATTATTTCCACTAAAAAGAGATGTATTTTGTTGTACCCAAATATTGTCTGTTAACTTATACAAATTAGTATAACCAGCGAACAATTCGCCAGCTTTGTTTATAACCAAAGGCGTGATCCAATTTCCTGTCTCTGTAGTTGGGGCATCAACGGAGCCTGATAATGAATTTCCCGCCGTATTGCTTATGTACAATCCGCCTCCATTTTGTATGAATCCGTAATATAAATTACTGTTATTAGGATGAATTGCAGTATCCATTCCGTCTGCTCCATAAAAATTTTTCCACAGACTATTACTATATGCATAACCGCCATTATCTTGTAAACCCCCAACCATTTTAGAGGCGGTTTGATTAGAGACCGCTACCCTATAAAATTGACCAATTTGCGCACCTGCTGTTTTATCCGTGAAAGAAGCTGCATTATTGTCAGACACATAAATTCCGCCATCGCTACCACAATACAATTTATTTCCATAATACCTTAAATAATGAATATCGGCATGCGTATAAGCAGGGCTTTGGGGTTGATTCCAGTAATTAATTTTCGTAACGCTAACGCCACCATCTGTTGACTTCCAAACATTTAAACAACCCGTGTAAATTTCGTTTGGATTTGATGTTGAAACGGCTAATGCCAAATCATAATACGCTTGAGTTGATTCTAAAATATTAGTAGTTCCCGAAGTTTTTGTCCAAGTTGTACCTCCATCTGTTGATTTATAAATTCCTTGGAAACCATTTGCGGTTGTTGCACTTAAAATATAAATGAACTCTGAATTTGCTGGAGTAACATCTAATAATAATCTTCCCGAACTTGCTGGCAGTCCAGTTGTAACAATACTGAATGAGCTACCCGAATTGGTGGAACGATAAAATCGATTATTTGACACTGCATAAACGGTTGAGGAATTTCCGGGTTTTAATCTAATTCTTCCTGAAGAAAAATCGCCTGCTTGAACTAAAGTCCAATTCGCTCCTGCATTAATAGTTCTATAAATTCCGTTACTAGTGGCAACCCAAAGCATATTTGAATCATTCGGATTTATCAAAATATCACCCGAATAAGTAGATGTATTTAAAAATGTTAAACCTGTGGTATTCCATGTTAATCCGCCATTTGTAGATTTTAAGACACCAACCGAATAGGTATTTGAAGCATCTGGATCACCAGTAGCAAGATAAATAATATTTGAATTGTTATAATCGATTGCGATTCCTGAAACACCCATTTGTGGAAAATCATCACCTAGTGGCGTCCAATTGTCTCCAGAATTTGTAGATTTCCATATTCCTCCTGCTGGAGTGCCGATGAAAACAGTATTTGGATTTGATGGATCTACCAAGATGGTATTAACTCTGCCCTGCCCTGACGACCAAGAACCCGAATTCGTATGGGTAAAAGGTCCAACAGATGTCCAATTACTTATTGGAACTGCATCTGGACTTAAGTTTTTTTGCAAGGATCTACTTTTCTTATAATTATATGCATCCCACATTTGTTGTGGCGTAATTAAATACCCTTGATTGTTGGTTTTATTTCTCCAATGCTCTTCCCATCTCATGAATGGTTTATAACCGCTACCTTTTATATTTTTGTCGTGATTTTTCCAATATTCATTGAATAACCTTACCGACTCATCGATAGTGACTGTAGTATTTTTAGCAATAGGATTATTTTTTATCCAAGGTGCATTTCTGTTATATTGAGAATATCCAATAAAAGAAATTAAAAAAATGAGTCCTTGTACAACTTTTTTCATAAACGATTGATTTGACATCAAATATATAAAATAATGTTATTTATCAGACTAATTTACAATTCACTAAGTAACTTTAACAGTTGTTTTATACTTTTGCTAAAAAATAAAAAATGCTTTCGACGCTAAAAAAATACAGGATTTTTGCAGGTTTCTTTTTGTTGTTTTCTATAATTACTATTGCTCTTTTTTATAGTGTATTGAAACCAAAAAAATCATTACCGATATACAATCCAAGTGATGTAAATCCAGAATTAGTGGATTCTACCGTTCAATATATTGCTAAAAACCATACTATATCCGATTTTAAATTTACCAATCAAAACGGAAAAACAATTACCGAAAAAAACTATAAAGGCAAAATTTATGTAGCCGATTTTTTCTTTACTACGTGTCCAACTATTTGTCCGAAAATGACCACTAACATGGCTTGGTTGCAAAATCAAATTAAAAACAATCCGAAAGTAATGTTGCTATCACACTCTGTTACACCCGATATTGATAGTGTTCCTGTTCTAAAAAAATACGCGCTTGAAAAAGGTGTTATTGATGGCAAATGGAATTTAGTAACTGGAGATAAAAAAGCCATTTATTACATCGCACGAAAATCGTACATGGTTGTAAAAACCGGTAAACCAGAGGAACTCTATGATATGGTGCACACCGAAAATTTTGTGCTTATTGATGCCAAAAGGAGAATACGCGGCTATTACGATGGAACCAATCTCGACGGTCCAACCGAACCCGGAATAAAAAATGTAAAACAATTATTAGACGATATTCTTTTTCTTTGTTCTGAAGAAAATTAGTAACACTTATATTTACGTAAACAAGGTTAAAATAAATCTTAAACTTGATAATTATCATACTTTATACGCAACAAATACTTACTTTTGTATTTTAATTCAATCTAAATAAAGCTTTGCATACTACAATTGCGCAATTAAAAATTGGTCAAAAAGGAATTATATCCGATTTCAACATCGATGAAATTCCGCTAAAACTACTCGAAATGGGTTGTTTGCCTGGTAATACCATTGAATTAATTCAAATTGCTCCTTTTGGTTGTCCTATGTATTTTAATGTAAACGATTCTCATGTTGCCATTCGAATAGAAACTGCTAAAGAAATCACGGTTGTCATTGAAAAATCTATTTAATGCCAAAAAAAATCATAAAAGTAGCTTTAATTGGAAATCCGAATACCGGAAAAACTTCAGTATTTAACCAGCTAACCGGCTTGCATCAACAAGTGGGAAATTATCCCGGAATTACCGTTGAAAAGAAAATCGGGACATGCAAACTTTCAACTACTTTAAAAGCAACTATCCTCGATTTACCTGGTACATATAGTTTAAATGCCAGCTCAATTGACGAAAATGTAGTCATCGAATTGCTGTTAAATAAAAATGATGCGGACTTTCCCGACGTGGCTGTTGTAATAACGGAAGTAGAAAATTTAAAACGTAATTTACTTCTTTTCACCCAAATTAAAGATTTAGAAATTCCATCCATTTTGGTCATCAATATGAGCGACCGAATGAAATTAAAGGGAATTGAACTTGACATTCCTTTTTTAGAGACAGCCCTTAAAACCAAGATTGCTTTGGTAAGTTCGAGAAAGAATATCGGTATCGAAAAAATTAAGGAATTAATTCTGAATTACGAATCCCTTTCCACCGAACCTTGCCTAAATGCTTCGAGTATCGACCAAGAATATTTTGATAAATTAAAACGTGCTTTCCCAAATCAATTGGTTTACAAACTTTGGCTTGTGATTACGCAAGATGTCAATTTCCTGAATTTAAATCGGAACGAGATAAAAAACACGTTTACTAAATCGCATTCCGATTTAAAACGATTGCAACAAAAAGAAACGATAAAACGCTATCAATTTATAAACGATACCTTAAAAATTGGTCAGCAAATCGACACTTCTAAAGCAACCAATATAAGAGCCAAATTAGACCGTGTTTTAACACACAAAGTATACGGTTATTTGATCTTTTTTGTCATTCTATTTGGCATTTTCCAATCGATTTTTGAATGGTCGAAAATACCAATGGAGTTTATCGATTCCTCATTTGCCAACTTAGCTTCCTATGCTAAAAATCATCTTCCGGCGGGCGAATTTACCAACCTCATCAGCGAAGGAATTATCCCTGGAATTGGCGGAATATTAATTTTTATTCCACAAATTGCCTTTTTATTCTTGTTTATTTCCGTCCTGGAAGAAAGCGGATATATGAGCCGCGTAGTGTTTTTGATGGACAAAATCATGCGAAAATTTGGTTTGTCTGGAAAGAGCATTGTCCCTTTAATTTCGGGTACTGCCTGTGCCATTCCGGCCATTATGGGAGCGCGAAATATTGAAAATTGGAAAGAGCGGTTAATCACTATTTTAGTAACTCCGTTTACAACATGTTCGGCGCGATTACCCGTTTACGCGATTTTAATTGCGTTGATAATTCCGGATACAAAAGTCCTCGGATTTATGAGTTTACAAGGATTGACGTTAATGATTTTATATCTTTTGGGTTTCGGGATGGCGATTTTTTCAGCTTATATTCTGAATAAAATTTTGAGAATAAAATCCAAATCTTATTTTGTGGTAGAAATGCCAGGATATAAAGTTCCGTTGCTAAAAAATGTCGGTATCAACGTTATTGAAAAAACGAAAGCTTTTGTTTTTGGAGCGGGTAAAATCATTTTGGCAATCTCAATAATCTTATGGTTTTTGGGTTCTCATGGTCCGAAAAAAGATTTTGACAATGCTGAGGAAATTGTCAAAAAACAACTAGATAAAACCAATCAAAACTACAATCAGAAAGTTTTAGAAGATGATATCAGTTCGTATAAATTAGAACATTCGTATATGGGAATCCTCGGAAAATCGATTGAACCCGTAATAAAACCTTTGGGTTACGATTGGAAAATTGGTATTGCGGTTGTAAGTTCGTTTGCAGCGCGGGAGGTTTTTGTTGCAACACTAGCAACAATCTACAGCGTAGGAAGTCACAGCGATGAAAAAGATACCATTAAAAACAGAATGGAAGCGGAAGTAGATGTAAATGGGAAAAAGATATTTAATTTCCCAACTGGAATTTCATTACTGCTTTTTTATGCTTTTGCGATGCAATGTGTAAGTACTTTAGCCATCGTAAAAAAAGAAACGAACAGTTGGAAATGGCCGATAATTCAATTGGTAATCATGAGTGGATTTGCCTATTTAACAGCATTTATCGCGTATCAGGTTTTAAAATAACTTAAACAAAGGTTAAAGTTCTATCGTCTTCTATTAAAAATCAAATAGTTATAAAATAAGTAGAGAAAAATACTATTTTTAATTTGTCTAAATAAAAATTAGATTTATTTTTGCAGTGTAGAATAAATCTAAATAACAATGCATTACATTAAATCAGCCCTTTTTTTACTTGTTACTGCTTCTGTTTCAAGTCAAGAACAGAATACTTCAAATGATTCTATCACTAAATTAGAAACTGTTGTTATTCAAATTAAACAACAGAGTCCAGAAAGATTACCTGAATTTAAAGACAATATTTTATTTTCTGGGAAAAAAAATGAGGTTTTAAAATTATCCAGCCTAAATGCCAATCTAACTAATAATAATGCACGTGAAGTATTTGCTAGAATTCCGGGCATTACCGTATGGGAAAATGAAGGCTCTGGATTACAAATTAATATTGGCGCACGTGGATTGAGTCCAAATAGAAGTTGGGAATTCAACACACGCCAAAACGGTGTAGACATTTCGGCTGATGTTTTTGGTTATCCAGAAGCTTATTATAATCCTCCATTAGAAGCTGTTGAAAGTATTCAAGTTGTTCGTGGTGGTGCGTCATTACAATTCGGACCCCAATTTGGCGGAATGGTAAATTATGTTTTAAAACTAGAAAAAGAAAAACCCTTTTCATTTGAAACTCAAAACACTGTCGGCAATTACGGTTTATTAAGTTCTTTTAATGCCATTGGCGGAAAATATAAAAAATGGTCTTACTACCTTTATAATCATTCTAGAAGCTCAAAAGGATGGCGAGAAAACAATCGATTCCACGCAAGAAATACACATGCATTTGTTGAGTACCAAATTTCTGAAAAAACTAAAATTGCCGCCGAATACACTAACTCCGATTATGAAATGCAACAACCTGGTGGTTTAACCGATGAACAATTTGCTGCTAATCCTAGACAATCTAGAAGAGAACGAAATTGGTTTGGTGTTCCTTGGAATATTTTTTCTTTAAATTTCGACACAAAAGTAAATGCTAATTTAGATGTAAATGTAAAAGCATTCGGTCTTATTGGTGAACGAAACAGTGTCGGATATACAAGTGCCGCAAATATAGAAGATGTTATAGCCACAAATCAATATGCAAATAGACGTGTTGATGTTGAAAAATATAAAAATATTGGACTTGAAAACCGTAATATTTTACGATACAAATTTGGTAAATTAAACCAAAATCTTGCCTTTGGTGTTCGTTTGTATCAAGCCAAAACAGAACGTTTTCAAAAAGGAAAAGGCACAACTGGAAGCGATTTTGATCTTTCTATAGAAGGAAAATACCCAACATCATTAGAATTTACCACTAAAAACGCAGCCTTTTTTGCAGAAAATCAATTTAAAGTAACCGATAAATTTAGTGTTTCTCCAGGTGTGCGTTATGAACATATCAATTCAACTGCTGTTGGAAGAATTAATATTGTTAATGGAAACGATCAGGACTTCGGCGAAAAAAACATCGTTAGAAACAAAACTCTTTTAGGTCTTGGATTGGAATACAAATTAAAAAAAACAAATATTTATGCCAATATTTCACAAGCATTTCGTCCCGTTTTATTCAGCGATTTAACTCCGCCTACCTTAAATGATGTTATAGATCCGAATTTAAAAGACGCAAGCGGTTACAATGCTGATATAGGATATCGTGGCGTTTATAAAGGATTTATAAACTTTGATGTTAGTGTATTCTATTTGAGTTACAATAACCGTGTTGGAGGTTTAAGACAATTTTTTAACAATGATCCCACACAAGGAACCTATTTATTCAGAACTAACTTAGGCGAAACAGTGAACAAAGGAGTTGAAAGTTTTATTGATATTAACATTACCAAAATGGTAGGAATAGAAAAACCTTATGGAAATGTAAATTTATTTGCTTCTATGTCGTTTATAGACAGTAAGTATGTAGATTTTAAAACAACAACCGTTTCAGACACAGCACCTAATGTGATTTTCACCACAAACTTGGCAGGAAATAGAGTAGAAAATGCACCTCGTTACATTCATAATTTCGGAATGTCTTGGGGCAATACTAATTTTTCGGCCACCGTTCAATATAAAATGTCTGGGAGAATTTTTACAGATGCAAATAACACTATTGCGCCTTCAGCAAATGGACAAACTGGCGTATTGGACGCGTATCAGATTTTTGATTTATCTTCGGAGTATAAATTTTTAAAACATTATAATATTCGAGGCGGAATAAATAATATAATGGATAAAAGCTATGCTACTCGTAGATCGGGCGGATATCCTGGTCCGGGAATTTTACCAGGCGAAGGCAGAACATTTTATATTTCTATTGGTGCAAAATTTTAATAATAATAACATAAAAAGGTTCTCCATATAACGAGAACCTTTTACCTTTGTAGAATGAATTATCAAACGATATTAGTTTACCTTTCACTTAGCATAGCCGTTTTTTTTCTGATAAGAAAGTTTTTTTGGAAAACAAAATCGAAAAAAAAATGTGGTGACAACGACTGTGGCTGTCATTAAAATTAAAAATAAATGACGATATATTGTTTCTTGGCTTTTACAACAACACCTTCTTTTGGATAAGGAACAACCCCTACGTTCGTAATTTTTTTTTGATAATAATTGGAAAACCAAAGGATGTTTTCTTCTTGGTTTTTTGAATTAAAAATTACTGTTTTTTCTTCGACCAATTTCTTATTATTATACACTTCCACTATTGCAGAAACTTCTCCAGCCCATATACAAGTAACGTTTTCAGGACAACGTGAATCATCAAAAACACGTAGCAATTTTAGATGAAATCCTTTTTTAGGAATGCATTTTTTGGACGTAATTTTAACGTCGCTTTGTGCTAACAACAAAACACTAAAGAGGAAGAAGAATGTGAATACTATTGCTTTTTTCATTCCTTAAAGTTATGCTTTTTTTACGTATAAATTATTGGCGATTTTATTGGAAATGGTGATTTCCTTTTCATCAACTTTAATTCTCAGCGATAAATCGAATTCTTCTTTAGAAAGAAATTCAATTTTGGAACCCAATGCAATGGCTTGTTTATCAAGGTATTTCAAAAATTCGGCAGAAGAATCCTTTACTCCAATACAGATTCCACTTTGATTTTCATTTAAATCAGAAAGCAATAATTTTTCTTTTTTAATGATTTTCCCATTGGCATCCGGAATCGGATCTCCATGCGGATCTTCGGTTGGATTTCCGAGAAAATCATCCAATTTATTAATCAATTTGTCTGATTTAATATGTTCCAATTGTTCTGCAATATCGTGTACTTCATCCCAGGAAAAGTCTAATTTTTCAAGCAAAAAAACTTCCCATAAACGGTGTTTTCTGACGATCATTTTCGCTGTTAATTCACCTTTTCCAGTTAGGGAAACACCTTGGTATCTTTTGTAATGGATCAAATCTTTCTCGGCCAATTTTTTCAACATGTCGGTAACAGACGAAGCTTTTGTTTCCATCCTTTCGGCAATCGCATTGGTACTTACTTCCGACATTACTAAAGTCGTAAGATGGTATATTGTTTTGAGATAATTTTCTTCTGATAAAGTCATTTTGATTTTAGATTATGGATTTTAGATTGTGGATTTTTAACTCTTAACGATAAACAACGGAATCGAAATTTTATGCCGCAATTTATCGACTGTTGTTCCGAAAAGCAAATCTTTAAACCCCGTGTGACCGTGTGTTCCCATTACCAAAATATCGAAGTCTCCTTCATTTATTATTTTTGGAATGGCTTTATTTGGTTTTCCAAATCCCAATTCAATATCGATTTTATACCCTTTGCTTTTTAATGTTTCCTGGTATTTTAATAGCATTTTCTTGTCAATTGTAGTTTCATGATCTTCAATATTTCCTCCATACATCATGGCTCCGACTGTTTCTACAATATGAATTAAGGTGTATTTTGCTTCTATACCGCCCAATTCAAAAGCACTGTTAATAGCGGTTTCATCGGCATTCGTAAAATCGACAGCAATAGCAATATTTTTTTTGGAATACGTTCCCGTTTTCGAAAAATGCAATTTTAGATTGTGTGGCGAATGGTTCTCAATGTCAGGTTTTGATTTCGTAAACAGAGGCATAAAAACGATATAAAGCAATAAGATTAAAAATCCAATTGCTAACGGAACGACTGTTAACCATAAAACCATCGGATTTTCGGAGGTTTCCAACCATCCTTGAATTTCGTTAAAAACCAATTTGGCATTTAGCGATACGATTATGGTAGCAATTATCCATGATGCAATTTGTGTGGCTCTGCCGATATGAAATCCTTTCATTTTCGATTTATCGCTCACAAAATGAATTAGCGGAATAATGGCAAATCCCAATTGTAAACTCAAGATTACCTGACTCAATATCAACATTTTACCTGTAACGCTTTCGCCGAAAACCGAAATGACAATTACCGCCGGAACAATGGCAATCAAACGTGTTATGATACGTCGCACCCACGGTTGAATTCGCAGGTTTAGATAACCTTCCATGATAATTTGTCCCGCTAAAGTTCCGGTAATTGTCGAGCTTTGTCCGGCGGCAATTAAGGCAACAGCAAATAATATCGGTGCCCATTTTGTTCCTAGCATTGGTGCTAAAAGTTGGTGTGCATCTTGAATTTCAGCCACATCAAACAACCCGTTTTTATAAAAGGTAGCTGCTGCCAAAATCAAAATGGCGGCGTTGACGAAAAAAGCTAAATTTAAAGCAATTGTGCTATCGATAAAATTGTATTTCAGTGCTTGCTTGATGCCTTTTTCACTTCGATCGAATTTTCGGGTTTGTACTAAAGACGAATGCAAATACAAATTGTGAGGCATAACCGTGGCGCCAATAATTCCGATGGCGATATACAACGCGGCTTCACTTGGCATACTCGGAATTAATCCCGTGAAGACTTTAGTCACATCGGGTTGTGCAAAAATCATTTCAAAAATAAAGGAAACACCAATAATTAAAACCAATGCAATGATAAAAGCTTCCATTTTTCGCATACCTTTATTAATCAGAAAAAGTAGTAAAAAGGTGTCTAAAACCGTAATTAATACCCCGTTAATAAGCGAAATATCAAACAACAAATTCAGTCCGATTGCCATTCCTAATACTTCTGCTAAATCGCAGGCAGCAATCGCTATTTCGGCAAGAAAATACAAAATGTAATTGATAAAAGGCGAATACGTTTCGCGTGATGCTTGTGCCAAATCGCGTTGCGTTACAATACCTAAACGAGCGCTCAAACTCTGTAAAAGCAACGCCATAATGTTGCTCATTAACAAAACCCAAAGCAAAGAATAACCAAATTGACTGCCTCCAGCTAAATCGGTAGCCCAATTTCCAGGATCCATATAGCCAACGCTGATTAAATAAGCTGGACCGAGAAAAGCTAATATTTTTCTAAAACCTGTTTTTTTATTTTCAGTGGAAATCGATTGATTTACTTCCTCAAGTGACTTACTCATACGTAGTATTTTTAAGCAAATATAAAAATAAATTTGATTAGAGTAAATATTTTTTTAGTTTTGTCTAAAAATTTAGGTAATGAAAAAAACACTATTGGTCCTTTTCCTTTTGATTTCCATTCGAAGTTTGTCTCAAACTAACGAACCGATTCAAGCAGATAGACCCGACCAAACCGAAACGCCGGCAATCGTTCCGAAAGGAATGTTTCAGATAGAAACCGGATTTTCGTTGCAAAAAAATGATCCGTTTAGCAAAACGAACACACTTCCTTCCATTCTTTGGAAATACGGAGTTAATGCCAATTTTGAATTGCGATTAATCACCGAATTCGTGTCTGAAAAAAATGATGACGAGACCGTTTCTGGAGTAACTCCAGTTTTAATTGGTTGCAAAATAAAGTTGTGTGAGGAAAAAGGAATTATTCCGAAAGCGTCGTTTATCGGGCACATTTCCTTACCCAATATGGCATCAACAAAATTTAAAGCAGATGCTATGGCACCCGAATTCCGTTTTACTTTCCAACACACGCTTTCAGAAAAATGTACGTTAAGTTATAATTTAGGTTCTGAGTGGGATGGTTTTTCTGCCGAACCTACTTTCATATATACACTAACAACAGGATTTGCGATAACCAATAAATTGGGTTCGTATGTAGAAGTGTTTGGATTTGCTCCTCAAAATGATAAAGTCAATCACAATTTTGATTGCGGAATTACCTATTTGATTAACCCCAATTTTATGCTAGATTTGTCGTCGGGTTTTGAAATTACCGATAACGCTCCCGATCATTATTTTGCGTTCGGGTTTTCATTCAGAATATAACATGCAACACTACCATTACATTTTTACCGGATCGGGTTTATCGGCATTGATGACGGTATATGAAATGGTACTTTCCGGAAAAT
>JANNCY010000208.1:0-7592 GCA_031387085.1 Flavobacteriales bacterium
TGATGTATTATTTGTTAGTGTCCATAAATAACTGCTAGGTGCAGATGGTGTCACACGATATTGTAGTTGATTTCCATTTATAACAGCAGAGATTTCTGCCTTTGGATAAGGTGCGCTAGCTGCATTCCCTGAAATAAAACAGGAATTCTGAGCAAATGTACTAGTTGAAAAAAGTCCTAAAAAAAAGAAAAGCAATAAGTAACTCTTAAAGTCACAAATTACTCTTTTAGTAAAGTTTTTTGTCAATAATGTACAGCAAATTGTATTTGTTTTCATAATAATAATGGATTAAAAATTTATAATTCCATTACATTAGACAATTAAGAAAGCTGTAGATTTTGAGGAATCTTCATTATTATATTAAAAAAGTACTAATAAATACAATTTTAACAAAAACCAAAATGTTAAATTATTAAATGTTATTACAATTAAAACAATAAAATCGTTGTATTGCAAAAATAAACGTTAAAATACATAAATTGTACTATTTTGAAGTAGCAACTAATTCTAGTTACATATTCCTTCTATATTGACCTCCAACTTCAAACAATCCTGCGGTAATTTGTCCTAATGAACAATATTTGGTTGCATCCATTAGTAGTGTAAAAAGGTTTTCATTTTTAATAGCTGCTGTTTGCAAAAGTTCTATTTGTTCTGCCACTTTGTTAGCGCTACTCTTATGTAAGTTGGTCAACATATCGATTTGGTATTGTTTTTCTTCTTCAGTAGCGCGAATCACTTCGGCAGGAATAACTGTTGGAGAACCTTTCGAACTCAAAAATGTATTCACTCCAATAATCGGAAACTCACCGGTATGTTTTAAGGTTTCATAATACAAACTCTCTTCTTGAATTTTTGAACGTTGGTACATCGTTTCCATCGCACCTAAAACACCTCCACGTTCTGTGATTCGGTCGAATTCTTGTAACACAGCATCTTCAACTAAATCGGTTAATTCTTCAATAATAAAAGATCCTTGGATTGGATTTTCGTTCTTCGCTAAACCTAACTCCTTATTTATAATCAACTGAATCGCCATTGCCCGACGCACCGATTCTTCTGTCGGCGTAGTAATCGCTTCGTCATACGCATTCGTATGTAAGGAATTACAATTGTCATAAATTGCATACAACGCTTGTAAGGTTGTACGGATATCATTAAAATCGATTTCCTGTGCATGCAACGAACGTCCTGAAGTTTGTATATGGTATTTCAACATCTGTGCTCTTTCGTTGGCTCCGTATTTATTTTTCATGGCTTTCGCCCATATTTTGCGGGCAACGCGTCCAATTACTGCATATTCCGGATCGATTCCGTTGGAGAAAAAGAACGATAAATTCGGACCAAAATCATTGATGTTCATACCACGACTCAAATAATATTCCACGTAAGTGAAACCATTGGAAAGGGTAAATGCCAACTGTGTTATCGGATTTGCTCCTGCTTCAGCTATGTGATATCCCGAAATCGAAACCGAATAAAAGTTACGCACATTTTCTTTGATAAAATATTCCTGTACATCACCCATCAATCGCAAGGCAAACTCCGTTGAAAAAATACAAGTGTTTTGCGCTTGGTCTTCTTTCAAAATATCGGCTTGTACCGTTCCACGAACTTGTGCCAACGTTTTTACTTTAATGTCGTTGTAAACATTTGCCGGTAACACTTGATCACCAGTAACTCCCAAAAGCATCAATCCCAAACCATTATTCCCTTCAGGTAAATCGCCTTGGTATTTTGTTCTGGAAGTTCCTTTCTTCTTGAATATTTCATTGATTTTGTTTTCTACATCATCAACCAAATTATTTTCTCTGATGTATTTTTCGCAGTTCTGATCGATGGCTGCATTCATAAAAAATCCTAATAGCATCGGTGCCGGTCCGTTAATAGTCATCGATACCGAAGTCAAAGGATGACTCAAATCGAAACCAGAATACAATTTTTTAGCATCGTCCAAACAACAAATGGAAACGCCAGCATTACCGATTTTTCCATAAATATCGGGACGAATGTGTGGATCATTTCCATACAAAGTCACGCTGTCGAACGCAGTCGAAAGACGTTTTGCAGGCAATCCTGCACTTACATAATGAAAACGTTTGTTGGTACGTTCTGGTCCGCCTTCACCAGCAAACATTCGTGATGGATCTTCACCTTCCCGCTTAAACGGATACAATCCAGAAGCAAATGGAAATTCACCAGGAACATTTTCTTGCAAATTCCATTTTAAAATATCACCCCAAGCTTGGTACTTTGGCAATGCAATTTTTGGAATTTGAGAATGGGATAAACTTTCGGTATGGGTGGCGATTTTGATTTCTTTGTCACGGACTTTAAAACTGTAAATCGGATTTTTGTATTTATTTACTTTTTCATCCCAAGTGAGTATAATTTCCCAGTTGTAGGGATCGAGATTCATTTTTACACGGTCGAATTCGTTTAGTAGTAAGGTAAGAAATTCTAATTTTACTTTGTCATTCTGAGCAGAGCGAAGAATCTCCTCATGATTTAAACCAGACTTAACTATATAAGATTTCTCACTATCGTTCGAAATGACAGCAACTGAACTTATCGTTTTGTAAATCCCGTATAATTTTTGAGCCACTTCTACTTGAGAAAGCGCCGTCTCATCGTATTTTCTATTGTTCTCAGCAATCTCCGATAAATAACGTGTTCGGTGTGGTGGAATCACATAAATCTTCTCGCTCATTTCACGCGTAATTTCAAAAGTAGATTGTAAATCGGCTCCCGTTTTTTCTACAATTTTATCCATAATGGATTTGTAGAGTGTGTTCATTCCGGGGTCATTAAATTGCGAAGCGATGGTTCCGAAAACGGGCATTTTATCTGGATTAATGTCCCACAAATTGTGATTGCGTTGGTATTGTTTTTTGACGTCGCGAATCGCATCCAATGCACCGCGTTTGTCAAATTTATTTAAAGCTACTAAGTCGGCGAAATCGAGCATGTCGATTTTTTCCAATTGTGTTGCAGCTCCAAATTCGGGTGTCATAACATATAAGGAAACATCAGAATGTTCAATAATTTCGGTATCGCTTTGTCCGATTCCTGAAGTTTCTAAAATGATGATGTCATACTTCGCTGCTTTCAAAACCTCAATCGCTTCTGAAACGTATTTTGACAAGGCTAAATTGGATTGACGTGTCGCCAATGAACGCATGTAAACTCTGGAGTTGTTGATGGCATTCATACGGATACGGTCGCCCAATAAAGCGCCTCCTGTTTTTCTTTTGGATGGATCGACAGAAATTAATCCGATGGTTTTTTCAGGAAAATCAATTAAGAAACGTCGCACCAATTCGTCTACTAATGACGATTTTCCAGCGCCACCCGTTCCTGTAATTCCGAGTACCGGAATTTTTGAATTCGCATTGTCCTTATGAATTTTTTCGAAAGTGGGTTTTGCCATTTCCGGGTAATTCTCAGCTGCTGAAATCAATCGTGCAATATTGGTTGGATTTTTATCTTCGATATGTGTTAACTCTCCGTTTAACTTATCGCCAATCGGATAATCGGAACGTTGTACTAAATCGTTGATCATTCCTTGCAATCCCATCGCTCTTCCATCGTCTGGAGAATAAATTCGCTCAATACCATATTCGTGTAATTCTGAAATTTCGGATGGTAAAATAACACCGCCACCACCGCCGAATATTTTAATATGACCCGCTCCTTTTTCCTTAAGCAAATCGAACATGTACTTGAAATACTCATTGTGTCCGCCTTGATACGACGTCATTGCTATGGCATTGGCATCTTCCTGAATGGCAGTGTTGACTACTTCTTCTACACTTCGGTCATGACCAAGATGAATGACTTCTACACCCGTAGCTTGTATGATTCTTCGCATGATGTTGATGGCCGCATCGTGACCGTCAAAAAGAGAAGCTGCTGTTACAATTCGAACTTTATTTATAGGAGAATAAGGAGTTTGTGGATTCATTTTGATGATATGATAATTTTGAGCGGGCAATTTACGAATTTAAAAAAAATTAAACGATTTATCTTTTCTAAAATTTGAGGCACTATCTTTGTAAACGGGAACCCCAAATTTATATATTGAGAGTTCCTATAAAAAATAGTATTATGAAAAAAATAATCTTTCTCGTCCTAATGACGTATTCACTTTCAGGCTGTGCAGAAATGCAGCAAGTCGCCAATCAATTACCAGGTATTTTAGACCAAGGAAATTTAGATATAGGGGCTGGATTAAAAGAAGCGCTAAACAACGGAATTAGCAAGCAAGTGGTAAAACTTACTGCAACTGACGGATTTTTTAAAAATGAAGCCGTGAAGATTTTACTTCCAGATGAATTAAAAAAAGTAGATAAAACATTGCGCAGTATTGGCTTATCTAGTTTGGCAGATGAAGGTTTGAAAGTATTGAATCGCGCTGCTGAAGATGCGGTAAAAGAAGCCACTCCTATATTTGTTGACGCTATTACCGGAATGTCATTTACCGATGCTAAAAACATTTTAATGGGTGGTCAAAATGCAGCTACTACCTATTTGCAGAGTTCTACTTCAACAGCATTGTATGGTAAATTTAATCCAGTAATTAAAAATTCGTTTGCCAAAGTAGGTGCCGATAAAGTTTGGGCGAATATTATTACCAAATACAATTCGATTCCATTAGTGAAAAAAGTCAATCCCGATTTGACCGATTATACTACCAACAAAGCTTTAGAAGGTGTCTTTAAAATGGTAGCTGTAGAAGAGTTGAACATCAGAACTAAATTAAGTTCACGCACTTCAGATTTATTAAAAAAAGTGTTTTCAATGCAGGATAAAAAATAGTTTAAACGCTTGTTTTTCTGAACAATTTGAATAATAAAAAGCTACTATTCAATAACATAAGAATAACACATTCTTAACATTACATTAAGGATATCGACGGTATCTTTGTAGTGTAATAGATAATAGTTTATTACTTTGTTTGGTTAGGTTAGTTATAAAAAGTGGTCGATACTTGGGAAAGTATCGACTTTTTTTTATGCTTCCAATCGAGTGTGTAGCTTCTTGAAATAATCAAATGCTTTTAAAATTCGGCTTCCATACCAAGAGAACATTTCGCCGTCTACAAAAACTGTTTTGGCATGATGGGTGTAGCGTCCGAGTTCAAAAGCGTGTTCGTCTTTAAACGGAAAAGGCTCCGACGACAACAAAACCAAATCGGGATCGCCTTGTATTCGCATTTTTTGAATGATGATTTCCGGATAGCGCTCTTCCCTATTTTGATACATATTTTCCCATCTATTCAACATCAATAACTCATTGATAAAGGTATTTTTTCCGGCTACCATGTAGGGATTTGCCCATATAAAATACGCCACTTTTTGTGAAGGTTTGTCTTTTACAAATAGTTTAAAATCGCGATAAGCAAAATCAATTTTATCGCTCCATTTTTGAGCTTCGGTGCGTTGGTTAAAAAGTTGTCCGAAATCGGAAATCATTTGAAAATTATCTTGCATCGTAATAACATCAGTTACCCAAACTGGACAAATTTGACTTAATTCTTGCACTATTTCTTTGGTGTTTTCTTCTTTATTGGCAATAATAATATCGGGTTGTAATTGTTTGATTGTTTCTAATTTTACATTCTTAGTCCCGCCAACAATGGTTTTGGTTTGTTTCAAATGAAAAGGATGCACACAGAATTTTGTTATACCGACTAAGGATGCTCCCAAACCCAAATCATATAGTAATTCGGTTTGAGATGGCACAAGCGAAATGATTCTTTTGGGAGTAATTTCAAAAGTGTGCGTGGTGCCGAGTTGGTCGTTGAATGTTTTCATGTGTTTAAGCGCAAAGTTCGCAAGGATGATTATGCGTTTAAAATTTGCTGCATTTCCTGTTGGATTTCCAAAGCTGCTGCTCTGGCTTTTTCTGAAAAATCAGTTCCGTTGGAAGCGTAAATAATGACTCGTGACGAATTAATTAGCAAACCAACATCTTCATTCATACCGTATTTACAAACTTCTTGTAAACTTCCGCCTTGTGCGCCAACTCCAGGAACTAGTAGAAAACTATTTGGGATTATTTTTCGAATTTCTGTAAAATATTCCGCTTTGGTTGCTCCTACAACATACATTAAATTCTGGGCATTCTTCCATTTTTTGGAAGTTTCAATTACCCTTTTATACAATTCTTTTCCGTCACTATCTTTTGTTTGAAAATCGAATGCCCCTTCATTGGAAGTCAACGCCAACATAATGGTATGTTTGCTTTCAAAATCTAAAAAAGGTTCAACAGAATCTTTTCCCATATATGGTGCCACGGTTACTGAATCAAAATTCAAATCTTCAAAAAATGCTTTGGCATACATCGAGGAAGTATTTCCGATATCACCGCGTTTAGCGTCGGCGATGGTGAATATTTCAGGATGCATTTCGTTAAGGTAATTGATGGTTTTTTGAAGTGATTGCCAGCCTTTTATTCCGTATGCTTCATAAAAAGCTGTATTGGGTTTGTACGCCACACACAAATCGTGAGTAGCATCGATAATGGCTTTGTTAAATTCGAAAATCGGATCTTCGAGTGAGAGTAAATGCTGTGGAATTTTAGTTAAATCTACATCTAAACCGATGCAAAGAAAAGATCTTTTTTGTTTAATTTGTTCAATCAGCTGTTGTGTTGTCATTGTTATTGTAGTTGCTTGCAAAATTACAAACATCTAATTAATAATAGTTAAAATACTATAACAATCTGCAAAAATTATATAACAGCTAAATTTTGTATCATTCTAAATTTGCGATGAAGGACAGTTAAATCAATTTTATTTTGTTTTGAACAACCTACTTCTCCATTTTTTATAATAGTTTTACATAAAACATCAAATCCCCATGAAAGTTTATTTAAAATTTGATTACAATCAACTCACAAGAAAAGTACTTAAGGAAAAATTAGCTGAATTGGGCTATAAATTTAACCTTGTTGGTTTTGGTGAGTTCGATTTTTTGGAAACAATACCGGATGAAAAAATAACTGAGATTACTGCCATCTTTCAAGAATACGGAATCGAAATTGTTGAAAGTCAAAAAAGCGTTCTTGTCCAAAAAATAAAAGACACTATCATAGAAATGGTCAATAGCGATGAGCCGCTGCAAGTAAAAAGTTCGGTTTATTTAGCTGAAAAATTGAATCACAGTTATGGTTATATTTCCAATGTTTTTTCGGAGGTAACTTACACTTCAATTGAAAATTATTTTATCATACAAAAAATAGAATTGGCCAAACAACTCATCATTAACAACCAATTGAGCTTGACTGAAATATCGTATCGATTAAACTATTCGAGCGTGGCACATTTGAGTACTCAATTTAAAAACACTACTGGAATAACACCATCAGCTTTCCAAAGAATTATTACCAAAAGAAGAGAACTTTCCAATAAAAATCCTTTTTAATTCCCAAATTATGAACAAAGACTTTATTAACATAACACTAGCGGATGATGACGAAGATGACCGATTGTTCTTTACAGACGCATTTAGCGAATTGAAAATGAATACCCGAGTAAATACATTTAATGATGGTGTAGAATTAATGAATTATTTAAATGATGCTGATTC
>JANNCY010000239.1:0-12221 GCA_031387085.1 Flavobacteriales bacterium
GCCTCAGAATGACAAATGTTGTTGACTGCGTTAGGGATTGCAGCGGCATCCTTTTATTTATGGAGCTTGCGGAATAAATAAAAGATAAAGCGAAAAGCCCGGCCGTAGGCAACGCCCACAAAAAAATCCGGAACATTGTCCATATTTTCTATTTATACAGAGAAGTCTTTCGACTTTTGACTTTCGACTTTATGACTTACTTCGCAATATTCACGGCTCTCGTTTCTCTAATTACTGTAATTTTCACCTGACCAGGATAGGTCATTTCGGTTTGGATTTTTTGGGAAATTTCGAACGATAAATTCGATGCCATATCATCACTTACTTTTTCACTTTCTACAATCACACGCAATTCACGACCAGCTTGAATAGCATACGCATTTTTAACGCCGTTAAATCCGAAGGCAATTTCTTCCAAATCTTTCAAACGTTGAATGTACGAATCAAGAACTTGACGACGAGCGCCAGGACGAGCACCAGAAATCGCATCACAAACTTGAATAATCGGAGAAATCAAATACTTCATTTCTACTTCATCGTGGTGAGCGCCGATAGCGTTGCAAACTTCTTCTTTCTCACCGTATTTTTCTGCCCATTGCATTCCGAGTAATGCGTGCGGTAAATCGCTTTCTGCATCGGGGACTTTACCAATATCGTGGAGTAAACCAGCGCGTTTTGCTAGTTTCACGTTCAGACCCAATTCGGCTGCCATGATACCACAAAGTTTGGAAACTTCGCGCGAGTGTTGCAATAAATTTTGTCCGTAAGACGAACGGTATTTCATTCTACCAACGATTTTAATTAACTCAGGATGTAAACCGTGAATACCTAAATCGATAACAGTTCGTTTACCTACTTCAATGATTTCTTCGTCGATTTGTTTGGCTGTTTTAGCCACTACTTCTTCAATTCTCGCTGGGTGAATTCGGCCATCCGTTACTAATTTGTGTAAGGATAAACGAGCGATTTCTCTTCGAACTGGATCGAAACAAGAAAGAATGATTGCTTCTGGCGTATCGTCAACGATGATTTCTACTCCAGTTGCTGCTTCCAATGCTCGGATGTTTCTTCCTTCACGTCCGATGATTCTACCTTTTACATCATCCGATTCGATATTGAAAACCGAAACGCAATTCTCTACTGCTTCTTCGGTTCCTACACGTTGGATGGTGCTGATAATGATTTTCTTAGCTTCTTGATGTGCTGTTAATTTCGCTTCTTCAATAGTATCTTGAATGTGCGACATCGCTTTGGTTTTCGCTTCTGCTTTTAAACTTTCCACCAATTGCTCTTTGGCATCTTCAGCAGAAAGTCCCGAAATTACTTCCAATTGTTCGACCTGGCTTTTGTGCATTCGTTCTACTTCCTGATATTTTTTATCAAGGACTTCTATTTTAGAAGTGTATTCGTTTGTTTTCGCTTCAAAATCGTCGTTGATTTTTTTTGCTTTTGCGAGTTCACTAGACACTTGAGATTCTTTATCTCTGGTTCTTTTCTCTGTTTCCGCAATGCGTTTGTCTTTGTTTAAAATCTCTTGCTCATGTTCTGCTTTTAATTCAAGAAATTTTTCTTTTGCTTGAAGTAATTTGTCTTTTTTAATGTTCTCCGATTCTAAATTAGCGTCTTTTAATATAGATGCTGCTTCTTTTTTCGCATTCTTAATCATGTTGGAAATATTGCTTTTTTCGAGGAATTTTGCTATTGCAAAACCACCGGCAATTCCACCTATTACTGCAAAAATTATCAATAGTGTTGTACTCATAGTTGGGTTAAATTTATATATAAAAAAGCCTACATTAATTGCTTGAATAAACTCGAAAGGACAAGTTTTGAGCTAACTCACTGTTCAAGTTTCCCGGAAATAATTCTGGGCATACTATAGTAGCGACGATTTACTCATTTTAATTTGTTAGTGTTGAGTTTACCAAATGTGAACTAATGTAGGCAGTATCTTTAGTTATGTAAGAACGTATTTTATTTAGAGAGATATTGCTCTAATAAATCATTTATTTTTGATAGTCTGTCGATAGTTTCTGTTCCATCAATAGATTTGTCTAATTGCTTTTGCTCTAATTGAGAAGCAAATTGTAAAGCACACATGGCTAAAACATCTTGCTTATCGCGTACAGCATAATTTTCTTCATACTGCTTAATCATAGCATCAATTTTTTTCGAAGCACTTCGCAGTCCTTCTTCTTGCGAAGGGTTTACCGTTAATGGGTAAACTCTGTCGGCGATTGATATTTTAATTTTAAGCTTTTCGTCCATATTTTTAATCTGCTAGCTGTGCTATACAGTAATCAATTTCGCGAATTAATGAATTTATTTTAAGCTTTGTATCTCGTTTGTAATCTTCACTGCCTAATAATGAATTCGTTATTTTGAGCGTTTCGTAATCTTTCTTGAGTGTTTCAACAACCTGAGATTGATTCGTTACATTAGTAGCCGCATATTTTAATTGGTGTTGTAGCTCTTGATTTTTTCCTTCCAAACTTACTACTTTACTAATAAGTTTTTCTATTCTACTTTCAAGAGTATCAATTATTTCAGCAATTTCACTCATGTATAACTTTATTCATTACTTAATCTTACAAATTTATAATTCCAAATCAATTAAAGCAATTTTTTATCAAAAAAAAACAGTTAATTTTCTTTTTTCTTCGTAATAATATGTTTAATAGTACTTTACTAAAACAAATTTGAAATTTTTTTACCATTTCTAAAGTTTTTCCTATTTTAGCAGACCCGAGGTTAGTACGGACAGCAATGACCGAATAGAACGAAATTAAATCCATTCAAATGAAATATACTCCTTATTTTTTACTTTTTTATGCCATAGCTGTAGCACAAAATAACTACCCTACAGCTTATTTTAGTCCACCACTCGATATCCCAATGCAACTCTCTGGAAATTTCGGAGAATTGCGTCCCAATCATTTTCATGCCGGTTTCGATTTTAAAACCAATCAGAAAGAAGGATTAAATGTTTACGCTTCTGCGGATGGCTATGTCTCTAGAATAAAAATTTCTACTGTTGGCTACGGAAAAGCAATATATATAACACATCCTAATGGGTATACAACTGTTTACGGGCATTTGAAATACGCAGTGGGAGCCATCCAAAATAGAATTATAGAAACACAATACAAGGAACAATCGTACGAAGTTGAATTGTATTTGAAGCCCGACGAATTGCCAGTTAAAAAAGGAGAGATCGTAGCAATATCGGGAAATACAGGAGGTTCCGAAGGACCGCATTTGCATTTTGAATTCCGCGATACTAAAACTGAAAAAATTATCAATCCGTTGTTTTTCGGATTTGACAAACTGTTAACCGATACCAAAAAACCAGTAGTGAGTACTTTAGTTGTTTTTCCAGTTGATGAAAATACGGTGGTAAATCAGTCGCAGCGACCTGTAAATTTGAGTTTGTCATTACAAGCTGACGGTACTTTTTTATCAGAGAAAGTGGTTGCCAATGGCAAAATTGGTTTCGGAATTAACACTGTCGATTATGATAATGTTTCGTATAACGTTAACGGTGTCTATAAAGTGCAACTAATGGCGAACGGCAAAATCGTTTTCGGATATAAATTCGACGAAATGGTTTTTGATGAAGCGCGCTTTGTCAATTATTTTATTGATTATAATAGGTACAAAAAAACGCATGTTCGCATTCAGAAATTATTCATGAAAAACAATTATGCGTGGAGTAACATCAATGCCAATGTCGATAACGGCGTTTTTACGGTTGCACCTAATTTTACCCAGATTAACCGAATTGAAGTTTCCGATTTCAACGAAAATAAAACAGTAATTACAATTCCGATTGAGTATTCCGATCAAAAAACAATTGTTGTTACCGACGTTAAAAAAACACCATATATGGTGAAATATAATAAAGACAGTAATTTTGAAAAGGAAAATGTGTCGGTTTATTTTCCTGCTGGAACGTTCTATGAAGACTTTTATTTGAACTTCGATGTCAAACAAAATCTATTGTACCTCCATGATGATTCGGTGCCAGTACATTCTAATTTTACGATTTCATTTGTCGATACAAAATCACCATCTGAACTTAAAAAGAAAATGTTTATCGCCTCTGTTTATGGAAAAAAGTTCAACTACATTGCAACAAAACTCGATGGTAATACGTTTTCCTGTAGAACAAGAACGTTAGGTCAATTTACTTTGGTAAAAGATGTCATTGCTCCTAAAATAAGCATGTCAAAAAGTATAGAAAATAAATGGATAACTGGACAAAAAAGTATAAGTTTGACTATTTCTGATGAACTATCCGGAATAAAATCGTACAATGGTTATCTCAACGGAAAATGGATTTTGTTCGAATACGAGTCCAAATTAAAACGAATAACACACGCTTTTATTGACGAATTGCTCAACGAAGGTGAAAATAATTTGAAAGTAGTTGTCACTGATAATGTGGGAAATTCTACTATCTTTGAAACGCAGTTTAATATCAGTATTAAAAAATAAACAATTTGAAAACACATTCTTCTTTATACATTATCCTATTTCTTTTATTCTCCAATTTTGTTCTAGGACAAACGGCAACGGTGACCGGAGTGATTTTAGATGAGTTCAACAATCCCGTTGAAAATGTAAATGTGAGTTATCTGAATACATCTACTGTAACAGATGCTACAGGTTTTTATAAATTAACCGTTCCAGCCAATAAAAAAGTAACGATAGTTTTTACGCATGTTTCTTTAAATAAAGGTAACGCAGAACTTAATTTGGCACAAAACGAAAAGTACGAATTGTATTTTAAAATGACCTCCAATGCAGAGCAATTGGATGATGTGGTTATTTTAAATGATAAAAAGCGAGTGCAGGGAATTGTCGCGATTACTCCCGAAGTTATTCGTAGAAATCCAAGTGCTAATGCTGGTGTTGAAAGCGTTCTTAAAACACTTGGTTCGACAAGTAGTAACGACGAATTGAGTTCGCAATATGCTGTTCGCGGTGGAAATTACGATGAGAATTTAGTCTATGTAAACGAAATAGAAGTCTACCGTCCTTTTTTAATTCGTTCTGGACAACAAGAAGGATTGAGTTTTACCAACACCGAAATGGTGCAAAGTGTCGATTTTTCTGCTGGTGGATTTCAAGCAAAATTTGGCGATAAAATGTCGTCTGTTTTGGACATCACCTACAGAAAACCAACCAAGTTCGCAGCTGCTTTAGAAGCCAGTTTATTAGGTGGAAGTTTAACAGTTGATTTGGCTTCCAAAAACAAAAAATGGTCCGCTATAACTGGGGTGCGTTATCGTGACAATTCGCTTTTAGTGAACAGTAAAGAAACAGAATCGAACTTTCGACCTACTTTTGTTGATGTTCAAACGAACGTAAATTTCAATCCAAGTGAAAAATGGCAATTTAGTTTCCTTGGGAATATTTCACAAAACGTATACAAATACGAACCGTTAACGCGTCAAACGAATTTCGGTACTATAAGTGAACCAATTGCTTTACAAATTTTTTATGAAGGACAGGAAGACGACAAATACCGAACGTTATTCGGCGCTTTAAAATCGACTTATATCGCTTCTGAAAACTCGACCTACAAATTAATTGGTTCGGCTTATCACACCCAAGAGCAAGAATATTTTGATATTGATGCGGCGTATTTTTTAGGGGAAGTCGATACCAATATTGGATCAGAAACGTTTGGTGATGTTTCGTACAATCGTGCCATCGGTTCGCAATTGAATCATGCGCGTAACGATTTGGATGCGCTGATTTTTAATGCGGAAGTGAAAGGAAGTAATTTCTCTAAGAAAAAATTTCAATTGGAATGGGGCACAAAATACACGCACGAAGATATCCGCGATCGAATAGTAGAATGGGAAGTAATTGATTCGGCTGGGTTTTCATTGAACAATCCGATTCTGGATTTTCCTGTGAATGACCAACCGTACAATCCGTACACTGGACCATTAGTGCCTTTTCAAAATGTACGTGCTTTGAATTTTGTAACGATAGATCGATTATCGGGTTATGCCCAAGTGAATACCAAAGCCGAATTTGGATTGTCTATTTTATACATCAATGCTGGAGTAAGAGCGCACAATTGGACAGTTTCTGGAGATAGAATTACCAATTCCTCCAGTCAAACCGTTTTCTCGCCAAGATTGCAATTGGCTCTCAAACCCAATCCAGACAAGAATTTGTTGCTCCGACTTTCCGCGGGTTATTATTACCAACCTCCATTTTATAGAGAATTAAGAGGTCAAAATGGCGATGTGAATCCCAATGTAAAAGCACAACAATCCATTCATTTTGTCGTCGGAAGTGATTATGGATTTACTACTGGTGATGGTGACAACGTGAAAAAATTTAAGTTTGTTGCTGAAGCTTTTTACAAAACCATGAATGACGTAAATACCTATACTTTAGAAAATGTCAGAATTCGTTATCGCGCCAACAATGATGCAACAGCCTATGCGTATGGATTTGATTGTCGATTGAATGGTGAATTTGTTAAAGGGACTGAATCGTGGTTTAGTTTCGGATATTTAAAAACAGAAGAAAATCAAAATGATAGAGGTTACATTGCGCGTCCGACAGACCAACGTTTGAAATTCGGAATCCTTTTCCAAGATTACATGCCAAAGTTACCGAATGTCAAATTGTACTTGAATTTGGTTTACAATACGGGTTTGCCCGGAGGTTCTCCATCATATGCTGATTCATACGATTATCAAAATCGTTTGCGCGATTACCGTCGCGCGGACGTTGGATTTTCGTATGTATTTACTGAAAAGAACAATGAAAGAGCTGATGGACATTGGTTGAAAAAATTCAAAGATTTATCTCTTGGTTTTGAAATATTCAATTTGTTCAACAACCAAAATGCCATAACCAATACTTGGGTTCGTGATGCGTATACTAAAAATCAATACGGTATTCCGAATTATTTAACGACCCGTGTTTTTAATTTGAAATTGACTGCAAGATTGTAGCCTAAATTTCACTATTTTTAATAATTAATAGTATTCAAAATGAAACATTTACCGATATACATACTGCTTTCAATGGTAACGCTTTTGGTAAGCTGTAAAAAGGAAACAGAAAAGCCGAAGGTAATTTATGAAAATACATCCAAGCCGGTTGCTGCAGCAAATGTAAATTCAGATAAAATACTGTTAGCTGATTTACCTATTCAAATGGAAGGAACGTCTGTATTATTGCATCCTATTGGTGAATTAAGTGTTTCTAAAAACAGCGAAAAATTCGAGTCAAGTTCGTACAGACAAGATCAAAGTTTTACGGTTTCGAATTCGAGTGAATATGAAATAACAGGATATTTGAGTAATTTTAAATTCCAACAAATTGGTTCCGACTCTTTAACTGTTTTAACAGATAAACCCGTTTTAATTGAAAGAGTTACGTATTTAAAAGCCTTTTCTGATAAATCTAAAAAACAACTTTTGGTATATGTTTTAGAAGATTTGGATTCGAATAAAGATGGGAAATTAGATAGCGGTGATATTAAAAATCTTTATATAAGCGATATCAATGGTAAAAACTTCACCAAATTATCAGCTGAATTCCAGGAATTAATTGATTGGAATAGTATCGAATCTCAAAACCGATTGTACTTCAGAACCATCGAAGACATCAATAAAAACGGTGCTTTTGATAAAGATGATAAAATGCATTATCACTTTGTAGATTTGCTTTCTAAAGATTGGAAAGTACAAGAATACAATCCGACATAGTTTTTAAAAAGCTTTTGGAAATCTCATCGAATATTGTCCGACATTAAATGCAAGAATAATCCAAACAATGATAAATTTATTTATGACATCAGAGACTTTTGCTTCTTCAAAAAAATAGTATGCAATTAAAATTACTGCTAATACAACACACATAAACAGCATCCCGAAATATTCTCTTTTCATAAATATAGATTTTAAGATTCAAAACTTTGCATCATCACTAACTTGGAATAGGTTCCGTTCATCGCTAACAATTCATCGTGCGTGCCTTGCTCAACAATTTCTCCTCTTTGCATTACGACAATTTTATCTGCTTTTTGGATGGTAGAAAGTCGGTGTGCAATAACAATGGAAGTCCGGTTCTGCATCATGTTTTCCAAAGCAATTTGAACGAATTTTTCACTCTCCGTATCTAAGGCTGATGTCGCTTCATCCAAAATCATTATCGGTGGATTTTTCAAAACAGCACGAGCAATATTGAGGCGTTGCTTTTGTCCGCCTGACAATTTTCCGCCAGCATCACCAATGTTGGTTTCAATTCCATTGGGTAGCGTTGCGACAAATTCATAAGCGTTGGCTACTTTTAAAGCTTCGATAATTTCGTCATCGGTGGCATTTTCTTTTCCGATAAGGATATTATTTTTAATCGTATCATTGAACAATATCGAATCTTGCGTCACTAATCCGATTTGATTTCGCAACGATTGCATCGTAATGTGCTTGATATTGATGCCATCAATTTTGATAGCACCTTCATTCACATCGTAAAAACGTGTCAGTAAATTGGCAATCGAACTTTTTCCACTTCCTGATTGACCGACTAATGCAACGGTTTTTCCTTTCGGAATTTCAAGCGAAAAGTTTTTCAAAACATTTTCATCTTCATATCTAAAGTTGATGTTTTCAATTGTGATATTTTTATCAAATGATTCTTTAACAATAGCATTCGGTTTATCAACAATCGTATTTTCAACTTCTAAAACCTCAAACACACGTTGTGCTGCTGCCATTCCACTTTTAACGGAATAACTTGCTTTAGATATTGCTTTTGCAGGAGTCAGAATGTTGTAAGCCAATAACATATAAACTAAAAATAAGGAACTGTCAAGCGTTTTTTCTACCAAAACTAAATTACCTCCATACCACAACAAAATTGCGATGGTTACTATTCCCATAAATTCACTCATAGGAGATGCAAGATTATTCTTGTTTCCAATACTGTTACTTAATTTTAATATTCTATCAACTGTAGCATTGAAACGTTTCTTAAAACTATTTTCAGCATTATATCCTTTTACTACTTTTAATCCACCCAAACTTTCGTCAACCAATGAAATCAAAAAACCGCTTTCATATTGCACTTTTATAGATTTTGCCTTAAGACTTTTCCCAATCCTAGAAATAACATATCCAGAAATAGGCATGAAAATGAATACAAACAACGTAAGTTTAACACTTATATTGAACATTGCAATAATGGCAAAAACGATAGTTAAAGGTTCTTTGACAATCAATTCCAATATAGAGAAAAAGGAATTTTGTACTTCATTGACATCGCCAAGCATACGTGCCATAACATCCCCTTTTCTTTTTTCTGAGTAATAAGGTATCGGAAGATGGATTATTTTATCATACATTTTTTTTCTCAAATCGGATAATACACCGTTCTTTAAATGCATGAGATGGTAGGATGCGAGATAATTGAATAAATTTTTGAATAAAAAGGTCACAATTACTAAAACCACTGCGAGCAAAAGGGCATATTCTGGACCTTTAGTTAGTGTTAATTGGGAAATGTGATAGAAAAACAGGTCTTTTCCGTAACTAAAACTATTTACAAGACCCGTATAAACTGGCGGATTCATTACTGTTTTATTCTTATTGAACAATACTTCAAGCATTGGAAAGAGCGTAAGCATAGAAATGGTGCTGAACAAAGCATACAGAATATTGTAAATAACATTCCAAATTACATTGAATGTGTACGGCTTTACAAAAGGAAATATTTTTTTTAAATTGTCGTCCATTAGTTCAAATGCATTGCTGCAATTATGTTTTTGATTTTTTCGTCCAATTGTTTTTCGGCAGATTTTATGTCTGCAATACCATCTACAGCAGTGTTTACACTAAAATAGAATTTTATTTTTGGTTCTGTTCCACTTGGTCGGGCGCAAATTTTAGAACCATCTTCCAAATAGTAAATCAACACATTAGATTTCGGAATGGATAACGGTTCGATTTCATTGGTGAACATATTTTTTGAAGTCGAATTGTCGTAATCTTCAATGCAAACTACACGTTGTCCATTAATTGCTGAAACCGGATTTTCGCGTAAGTCCACCATCATTTGGTTGATTTCTTGTAAACCGGAAATTCCTTTTTTAGTTAAGGAGATTAAATGCTCTTTATAGAATCCAAAATCAATATACATATTCAATAATTCTTTGTACAAAGTGCTTCCGCTTGCTTTTGCTTGAGCGGCAATTTCGCAAACCAATAAGGTAGCACCAACGGCATCTTTATCGCGAACAGCATCACCAACCATAAATCCGAAACTTTCTTCACCACCACCAATAAATTTTAACTGCGGAAAATCTTTAATCATTTTCGCAATCCATTTAAATCCGGTTAAACCGACTTTACACTCTACGCCATATGCCGAACCTAGTTCGAGCATCATTGGTGTTGAAACAATGGTAGATCCGATGAATTCTTTGCCAGTAATTTTTCCGGCACGTTTCCATTGTTCTAATAAAAAAGCCGTCATGATCACCATGGTTTGGTTTCCGTTAAGCAAGACCATTTTTCCTTCTGTATTGCGAACGGCAACACCAAGTCGATCCGAATCAGGATCGGTTCCGATAACGATATCGCCATTTATTTTTTCCGCCAACGCCAACGCCATTGTCAATGCTTCTGGTTCTTCGGGATTTGGCGATTTTACAGTGGGAAAATCTCCATTAGGCTCGGCTTGTTCTGGAACAATATTTACATCAGTGTAACCTGCTTTTGCCAACACATTCGGAATCGCTTTGATGGAAGTTCCGTGCAAGGAAGTATATACAATTTTTAAATTTTCTTTGGCTGCTGCCGGAGTATTGAAGCTGGCATTGGCAATAGTCGATTTTGCAAATGCTTCATCAATAACTGTGTCAATGTATTCGATCAAATTTTCATTGGCATTAAATTGTATTTGATTGTAATTTAAAGCGTCAATTCCATTCACTATTTCTTTGTCTTGAGGAGGAACCAATTGTCCGCCATCTTGCCAATACACTTTGTATCCGTTGTATTCTGGTGGATTATGAGAAGCGGTTAAAACAATTCCGGCATGACAATTCAAATATTTCAAAGCAAAAGACAATTCGGGAGTTGGACGCATTTCTGAAAACAAATAAGCATGAATTCCGTTGGCCGAAAAAACTTCAGCTACGACTTTTGCTAAGGTGTTACTATTGTGGCGACAATCATAAGCTATAGCCACTTTCAATTGTTCATTCGGGAATGATTTTTTCATGTAATCCGATAAACCTTGCGTGTTTTTTCCTAAGGTGTATTTGTTGATTCTGTTGGTGCCAACGCCCATTATACCGCGCATTCCACCAGTTCCGAATTCGAGATTTTTATAAAAACTTTCTTCCAATTCTTTTGGAGAAGAAGTCATCATTTCTTTGATGGTATTCTGTGTTTGTTCGTCAAATGTTGGCGTAAGCCATTCGTTTACTTTGTCTAAAATGTGTTGTTCGATGTGCATAATCTTATTTTTTGTAACCAATTTTTGGTCTGTCAGTTTCTATTTTTTGATTTTTATCTTTGTCAACCAAGTAATTTAATGCTTTGTAAATATCTGGAAATTGATTTTCAATTTCTTCAATTCTAGTTTTAAGTTCAGCGTAAGTTAGCGAAAATTGTCTAAAAGTGACAAATGCTCTGATTATAGAAATATTAACTTCGATAGCTTTTTCAGAATTTAATACACTCGAAAGCATTGCAATTCCTTGTTCTGTAAAAGCAAAAGGCATATACCTTAAACCTCCATAACTTGAGGACGAAAATTTCGTCCTCAAGTTTGAGAACTCAAATTCTGTAATCTCAAACATAAAGTCTTTTGGAAATCGATTCGTATTTCTTCTTACTGACGCTTTAAGTCTTTTATTCTCAATATCATACAGCTCAGCTAAATCAAAATCTAACATTACTTTATGACCTCTAATTTCGTAAATTTTTTGTGTAATAATTTCTAAATGTTTCATGGCGTAGAGTTTTTAATTTTGTATTTTTATTTTCTTTAAGGTCAAAATTTGGGATCTTAAAAAATCAATTTACAGCATCAGAAATTTTATAACGTTCTTCGTTATTTTTGGTTCGGAGAATAATTTCACCTAAAAATCCAGCTAAAAATAATTGTGTTCCAATTATCATTGCTGTTAGTGCAATATAAAATAGAGGATTATTGGTTACTAATATGGTTTCATA
>JANNCY010000062.1:0-14831 GCA_031387085.1 Flavobacteriales bacterium
CACATGAAAGCATTGATGCCACTGCATTGAATAACTTTATTTTTTAGGTCGGTATTCTAAATCGTATTCTGTTGTCCATGTTTTTTCTTCGTCATTTGAAATTTCCCCGTGTTGACGAACCTTACCATCTTTTAATTTATAGAAAGTTATTTTTCGAACACTGGAGTTTTTTCCGTTTGAAAAGGGACGGCTTTTAAAATGCATGGCTTCATTTTCGAAATAACCCGAAAGGTATTCGTTACTTCCACCAGTATTATCAACCCAGGTTTGTTGCCATTGTTTAGTAGAAGCATTGTAAGTGTTGTAACTCTTTCCAGCAAAAACAAATCCTTGTTGCGCTGCTGCAGATGTCCATTCTTCTAAGACAACGCAATTGTCTAAAATTTTGGAAATTTTGCTAAATCCGGCGATGTTGTTTTTTAAATCGTACACTTCCCATTCTCCTAACCAAAAATTGAATTCGTTGTATTTCTGATTGGCATCACATGGTTTCTGAGCGAATGAAAATGGACTTAATAAAAGAAAACTAATAAATAGGTATTTTTTCAAAGTGATTTATTTTCTAACAAACGGTGGTAATAGTTTTGATGAAACTTCACCAAATCCGATACGAACGGTACTTTTTTGGCAAAATCCTTTCATTATTACAGTATCATTGTCGTTGATAAATTTACGTTCTGTTCCGTCTTTCATTTTTATTGGATTTTTTCCTCCCCAAGTTAATTCTAACATCGAGCCAAAACTGTCTTCTGTTGGTCCAGAAATGGTTCCAGATCCCATCATGTCTCCCGAATTTACGCGACATCCATTAGAAGTATGATGTGCCAATTGTTGCGACATAGTCCAATACATGTATTTAAAATTGGATTTGGATATCAATTCTGCTTTCCCTTTTTCGGGTGCTAAATAGACTTCTAAATTAATATCGTAGGTATGTTTTCCTTTTTGTTGAAGATAGGGAAGTGGTGTTGGTTCTTGTTTCGGACCTTTCGTTCTGAAAGGTTCTAACGCATCCATCGTTACTATCCAAGGTGAAATGGACGAAGCAAAATTCTTTGCTAAGAAAGGACCTAACGGAACGTATTCCCACTTTTGAATGTCTCGTGCACTCCAATCATTTAATAAAACCATTCCGAAAATATAATCTTCCACTTCGTTAATCGGAATGTTTTCTCCCATAATATTAACATCAGTCGTAATAAATGCAGTTTCCAATTCAAAATCGACCGATCGTGAAGGACCAAAAACAGGTGTTATTTCTCCGTTTGGTAGTGTTTGTCCCATTGGGCGATGTACGGGAATACCAGAAGGAACAATCGTAGAGCTTCTTCCGTGATATCCAACCGGTATATGGAGCCAGTTGGGTAATAATGCATTTTCGGGATCGCGAAACATTTTCCCAACATTCGTTGCGTGTTCTTTGCTCGAATAAAAATCGGTGTAATCTCCTATTTGAACAGGAAGTTGCATCTCTACATCATTGATATTAAAAATAACAATATCGCGATCTGCTTTATTATCTCTCAATTGTGGATTTTCACTATCGAAAATATCAGCCAATCGATTTCTAACTAAACGCCATGTTTTTTTACCATCCGATATAAAATCATTCAACGTATCCTGCATGAACATATCATCCGTCAATTCGATTCCTTCAAAGTAACCTAATTGTTGTAAAGCACCCATATCTATGGCATAATCACCAATTCGTGTTCCAATAGTAATCACATCTTCTTTGGTTAGAAAAACACCAAATGGAATGTTTTGAATTGGAAAATCGCTTTGATCTTGGACATTTAACCAAGATTTTCTAGTGGGATTATTTGCAAACTGCGGCATACTATTTAGCTGTTGAATTGTTGTTAAAAAAAATCTAATCAAATATATCATTTAGAATTTATTTCACAAACGAATTTTGTAATTTTGGACAGAATTTAACGAAATAGTATAAAATGCAACACGACACACAAATTTTTGAGCTAATTTTAGAAGAACAAGACAGACAAATTCACGGTATAGAACTTATTGCATCGGAGAATTTCGTTAGCGATCAGGTAATGGAAGCAGCAGGTTCATGCCTTACCAACAAATATGCAGAAGGCTATCCCGGAAAGCGTTATTATGGTGGTTGTGAAGTGGTCGATGTTGTTGAGCAAATTGCCATTGATAGAGCGAAAGCACTTTTTGGAGCAGAATATGCGAACGTGCAACCGCATTCTGGTTCTCAGGCGAATACCGCAGTTTATGCCGCATGTTTAAAACCCGGAGATAAAATATTGGGTTTTGATTTATCGCATGGTGGTCATTTAACACATGGTTCACCTGTGAACTTTTCAGGACGATTATACAACCCGAGTTTTTATGGTGTGGAAGCAGAAACGGGACAGTTTGATTATGATAAAATTCAGGCGATTGCCACAAAAGAGCAACCAAAATTGATTATTGCAGGAGCTTCTGCTTATTGTCGTGATATGGATTTTGAGCGTTTTAGAAAAATCGCGGATAGCGTAGGAGCACTTTTGTTAGCTGATATTTCACATCCAGCTGGATTAATAGCAAAAGGATTGATGAATGATCCGATTCCGCATTGTCATATTGTAACTACGACAACACACAAAACGTTGCGTGGACCTAGAGGTGGATTGATATTAATGGGAAAAGATTTTGAAAATCCGTGGGGATTAACGACGCCGAAAGGTGAAATTAGAATGATGTCTTCACTTTTGGATTTGGCAGTTTTTCCAGGGAATCAAGGCGGACCGTTGATGCATATTATAGCTGCGAAAGCAGTAGCATTTGGAGAATGTTTATCGGATGAGTTTTTTACGTATTCGATGCAAGTGCAAAAAAATGCCAAAGCGATGGCGGCAGCTTTTGTGAAAAGAGGGTATCATTTGATTTCGGGAGGAACCGATAACCACATGATGCTAATCGATTTGAGAAACAAAAACATTACAGGTAAAGAAGCTGAAAATGCCTTGGTAAAAGCGGAAATAACCGTAAATAAAAACATGGTTCCATTTGATGATAAGTCACCATTTGTAACTTCTGGAATTCGTATTGGTACTCCTGCAATTACCACTCGTGGATTGGTAGAAAGCGACATGGAAACGATTGTTGCCTTTATTGACAGGGTATTGATGAATCACACCAATGAAGCAATAATCGAAGAAGTAGCAGATGCGGTTAATGAAATGATGAGTGAAAGACCGATTTTTGTGTTTTAGTATAACCGCGAATGCGCAAATTTTTATTTAGTATTGATACTTAATTTGCGAATTTGCGGTAAATCTTTTTAAAAGGTGTTCTTATGAGCACCTTTTTTTATGGCGTAAACTATTTTTGTTTGGAGGTGAGTTAGGGATTACTTCGTCAGTTCGCTTCGCTCGTGTGCAGTGGAAATTCTGTTATTGCGAAAAGAATTAATATCGTCAGATTGCTTCGTTCCTCGCAATGACAGATTGAAGCGGAAAGCCCGACCCTTGTGGTAACGCCAAAATAAATCAAATGATTATTTGTTTATTCTTTTTTTATAGCGTCCTCAAATTTTTCGTTCACTTTTTCCCAATTGATGACTTTGAAAAAAGCATCGATGTAATTTTTTCTTTTGTATTGAAAGTTAAGATAGTAGGCGTGTTCCCAAACATCGATTGCCAGAATTGGAGTTCCCGAAACCGTTTGCCCCGGCATTAACGGATTGTCTTGAATGGAGGTACTCGTCACTTGAAGTTTTCCTGATTTATCGACCACCAGCCAAGCCCAGCCAGAACCAAATTGCTTTTCGGCGGCAAGCATAAATTGGGATTTAAAATTATCAAATGAACCAAAATCCCTGGCTATTGAAGTCGCTAACGAATCTTTTGGATTTCCGCCTTTTCCACCGATAATATCAAAATACAGTGTGTGATTGTAATAGCCACCGGCATTGTTTCTTAAATCGGCATTGCTGCCATCTGCTTTTTTAAGAATTTCTTCAATTTTTAAAGGTTCCATATCGGTTCCTTTTACTAATTTATTCAGGTTATTGGTATACGTTAAATAGTGTTTGGAGTAATGCATTTCCATTGTCAGCGCATCGAAATTTGGCGATAAATCTTCGTATTTGTATGGCACTTTAGTTAAGTTAAACGCTCCTTCTATGGCTTTGACATCTTCCGGAATTCCAATAATCATTTTGTCGTCTTTTGAAGGAAGCGGTACTTCAACAACTTCGGTGTATTTTTTTCTGTTGCATGATACTAATAGTACAAATACAGAAAAACAAAAAACTAATGCAATATTCTTCATCATTAGATTATTTTTTTTTGGCTAATGAGTTAATCATTTCAATATACATTTCTTTTGCTTCGCTTTGGGAAAGATGGCTTATTTGCATCCAAGCGTTGGTTTTAAAAGCATTTCTTAAATCATAAACGGGAGAGATTCTTGTGTCGATAGTTCCAAATGTAGCTTGTTTGTAAAAAGCATACAATTGCAATTGCACATCTTGAGGTAAATCAGATTGACTCATAGTATTAGCTAGTTCTACTGCTGCTTCAAATCGTATTTCTAAATCTTTTTCTTCCATTTATTTTGATGCAATAATGGTTCTGTTTCCGATTGCTTTTTGATTTAATTTGACCTCTAATTTAGTTCCTAATGGTAGGTATATATCAACACGGGAACCAAATTTAATAAATCCAGCGTCATCACCTTGGGTGACTTGCGTTCCTTCTTCTGCGTAATTGATAATTCGTTTCGCCAAAGCGCCGGCAACTTGTCGGTATAAGATTTCACCAAAAACAGGATTTTCAATAACAACCGTAGTCCGTTCATTTTCGGTACTTGCCTTTGGATGCCAAGCCACAAGATATTTTCCAGGATGGTATTTACTATAGTTGACTTTTCCGCTTACGGCATAACGTGTAACGTGAACGTTTATTGGCGACATAAAAATCGAGACTTGTAAACGTTGGTCTTTAAAATATTCGGATTCAAATACTTCTTCAATAACAACTACTTTTCCATCAACTGGAGCTAATACAAGTGCATCATTTGGTTTTATGTCTCTATTTGGATTTCTAAAAAACTGTAAAATCATTACTAATAAGAAAAGCAATACAATTTGAACTGGTTTTAAAATCCATGGATTATGAAATACAAACGTGCTTCCTACCAATAATACGATAAAAATAACAATAGAAATAAGAATAATTTTTGCGCCTTCTTTATGAAACATAATATAAAATTTGATAAAATAAGAAAATGAATGGTGCAACAAATATAATACTATCTAGTCGATCTAGCATACCTCCGTGACCGGGCATTATATTTCCGCTGTCTTTTACACCCGCGATTCGTTTGAATTTCGATTCTACTAAGTCACCAATTGTTCCCATGAATCCAACAAGAACAGCAATTGTCGTCCAAATGATAATTGATTTCTGCAGGAAATTTGGATTTGGTTTTATGTAAAATTTCGATAATAAAAATCCAGCTAAAATAGCGAATGTTACTCCTCCAATAAATCCCTCAATTGTTTTTTTAGGAGAGATTCTTTCAAACAATTTGTGTTTTCCGAATGATCTTCCAACTAAATAGGCAAAGGTGTCATTCGTCCAAATCAGAATAAATAAACCAATGATAATTTTATTGTTATACTTGTTTTGTCCGAATGAAATTTTTGTAATAAACAAAAAGGGAAGTATGACATAACCTATCAAATACAGGTATTTCATACTGTTACTTATGGTTTTTATCGAATCGGTAAACAGAAAATGAATGCATTTTATCGAAACTAAAATGGTAACAAGTAGGAGGGATTTGTAGACTAAATCGGTATCGACATCCAAATGCAATTGCTTTTTTGTAATGGAAGACAACCCTTTTTCGACAAGCGGTTTGTAAAATGAAACCAAGGTTACCGTTCCGTAAATCACTATGGCTAACGGAATACCAATAAACTTATTGATTTTAATAATGTCGCAAAATTCGTAAGTGGCAATAATCAGGAAAATTCCAAAAAGGATAAAAAAACTTTCAATGGAATAAAGAATACATGTCAAAAGCAAAGTTATATAAACTGCACCGGATAATGCTCGCTTTAGAGTTTCGTTCATTTTATAAATCTTCTAAAAGTAATAAGTAGAGATTTTTAGCACTACTACCATAGGTTAGAAAATCTTCTTCTTGTACTTTTTCGAAATATTTAATGGTGGTTATGTTGGTAGGATAATCTTTGACGTATTTTTTCTTAATCACTCGTAAACCATCGCTTTTCGATTCTAAAATTTGACTTGTTGTGGCAAGAATTACAATATTGTCTGGAAGTTCATTGGGTTTGTGATGCTTGATTTGATTGGAAGAAAATAGTACAGAACCTTCATCTGATATCAAATTTTCGCAACTGGCAAGAAAAAATTTCGGATTTTTTGGATTGCTGTAATTTAATTTGTTTTCGTCTAATAAATTAAAAAGTTTTGGTTCATAGCATAACACTTCGCTTTCAAACCAATCATTTTCTTCTAAAATATTTTCAAATTGTTCCTTCACTTCATTCAAGTTTTCACAGTATAAAAACTTACCTCCATTTTTTTTGAAATTATAGGTAAAAAGCTCATCAACAGGCATTAATGATTTTTTCGGAGCGTTATATTCACTTTGGTTATCTTCTTCTGAGGCATCATTGCCAGAACCAAATATTTTTCTGAAAAGACTCATATTTATTTATAAGGGCTTATTTATTATTTGAAAACATCCAAAGATAAAAAAATCTTAATTCAAAAGCATTTTTTGAATTAAGATTTTACTGTTTTTGAGAAAAAATTATTCGGAAACTAAATTGTGTTCTTCTTTATCGTACAATCGTTTGCCAAAAATTGTTTCAAGATCGTCTTTAAAAATGACTTCTTTTTCTATTAAAATGTCCGCCAATCGATTTAATTTATCTTTGTTTTCTTCCAAAATTGCAATAGCTCTTTGGTACTGACTTTCGATTAAAATAGAGATTTCTTTATCAATAATATGAGCCGTTTCTTCTGAATACGGTTTCGAAAAATTATATTCACTTTGACCCGAAGAATCATAATACGTTACATTTCCTAATTTTTCGTTTAGGCCATATATGGTTACCATTGCACGAGCTTGCTTGGTTACTTTTTCAAGATCGCTTAATGCACCTGTTGATATGGTACCGAATGTCACTTTTTCAGCTGCTCTTCCACCCATAGTAGCACACATTTCATCAAGCATTTGGTCTGGACGAACAATTAGTCGTTCTTCCGGTAAATACCAAGCTGCGCCTAAACTTTGTCCACGAGGAACAATTGTTACTTTTACTAAAGGCGCTGCGTGTTCGAGCATCCAACTTACGGTTGCGTGTCCAGCTTCATGAATGGCAATGGCTTTTTTCTCTTCGGTTGTAACAATTTTATTTTTCTTTTCTAATCCGCCAACAATTCGGTCAACAGCATCTAGAAAATCTTGTTTGTCTACTGCGGTTTTGTTGTTACGAGCAGCAATTAGAGCTGCTTCATTACAAACGTTTGCGATATCAGCACCTGAAAAGCCGGGTGTTTGTTTGGCAAGAAAATCGATATCTAAATCGGCCACTTTTTTCAAAGGCGTTAAATGCACTTTAAAAATTTCTTTACGTTCTCTGATGTCCGGTAAGTCGACATAAATTTGTCTGTCAAAACGACCGGCACGCATTAAAGCTTTGTCTAAAACATCGGCTCGGTTGGTTGCAGCAAGAACGATAACATTTGTATCGGTTCCGAAACCATCCATTTCTGTTAGCAATTGATTTAGCGTATTTTCACGTTCGTCGTTGGATCCAGAAAAATTGTTTTTCCCACGGGCGCGACCAACGGCATCAATCTCATCAATAAAAATAATAGCTGGTGATTTGTCTTTGGCTTGTTTGAATAAATCCCTAACTCTTGAAGCTCCAACTCCCACAAACATCTCCACAAAATCAGATCCTGAAAGTGAAAAGAAAGGCACTTTTGCTTCACCGGCAACGGCTTTTGCTAACAGGGTTTTTCCGGTCCCTGGAGGACCAACTAGTAATGCTCCTTTTGGAATTTTTCCTCCAAGTGCGGTATATTTTTCTGGGTTTCTAAGGAATTCTACAATTTCTTGTACTTCTTCTTTAGCCCCTTCTAATCCGGCAACATCTTTAAAAGTGATTTTAGTATCGGTTTTTTCGTCAAAAAGTTTGGCTTTCGATTTTCCGATGTTGAAGATTTGTCCACCTCCGCCACCTGCACCACCGCCAGACATTCTTTTCATAATGTATATCCAAACGCCAATGATTAATACGAATGGCAAAATTTGAAATAACAAACCCGTCCAATCGTCTTTTTGTTTGAAATCATAAGATTTTAATTTTCCTTCAGCAATGGCTTTGTCTAATTTCTTCTCGTAGTTTTGAGTATCACCAACATCAAAGATATAATGTGGTCCTTTGTTGGGATTGTCAAGAATATCTTTTGCTACTTTTTTGTTTGTTTTGTCTTTTAAAGCAGCTGGAGTAAGATAAATTTCGGCTTGTAACTTATTGAAAATAATTACTTTTTCAACTTGTCCTTTATTTAAAAGTTCATCTGATTTTGATGAAGAAATTTTCATAGGATCGTTGAAATTTCCACCATTTAAAACGCTTAAAAGTATAAATATAACGATTAACCCAGCATAAATCCACCATGGACTTACTTTGAAATTGGTTGGTTTTTTTTCTGTTGACATTATTTTTTTTCTGCTTTTTAGTATTTGTTTTCTAAAGTAGTGATTTTAGCATCACCCCAAAGTCCTTCAATGTTATAAAACTCACGAATTTGTTTTTGAAAAACATGAACAACAATGCTAACGTAATCCATTAAAACCCATTCGGCATTATCAGATCCTTCCACATGCCAAGGTTTGTCTTTTAATTCTTTAGAAACTAATTTTTGAACCGAATTGACAATGGCATTCACTTGGGTATTAGAACTACCGTTGCAGATTACAAAATAATCGCAAACTGCAGTGTCAATTTCTCTTAAATCTAGGATATCAATATCATTACCTTTTACGTCTTCTATTCCTTTTATGATGTTTGTTAGTAAAACATCTGTACTAGCGCTCTTCTTAGTCATTTATTATTTTTTCTGTATTTTGCAAAGGTATCATTTTTTGTCTTTATTTTTGATGCTTAACACAAGTTTAAACAAAATCAATTCAATTTTTTTTCCATGCAGCTAATCAAACTCAGTGCCATCGATTCTACTAATGATTTTTTGAAAGAATTATCAAAGCAAGATATGGTAGAAAATTTCACTACAGTGGTAGCCAAAACGCAAACCAATGGCAGAGGGCAAATGGGTGCAGTTTGGATTTCCGAAAGCGGTAAGAATTTAATAATGAGTGTTTTAGTTAAGGATGTAATAAAAAAAGCAGACGAAGTATTTCATTTAAATGTGGCAATTGCGGTTTCGATTGCTGCCGTTTTAGAGGATATAAATCTACCGAATTTAGCTGTAAAATGGCCAAACGACATTCTGTCAGACGAAAAAAAAGTGGCCGGAATTTTAATTGAAAACCGATTTAAATCCGACACTACAATTGAATCGGTTGTCGGAATCGGTTTGAATGTCAATCAAAAGGATTTTACTTCTTTTCCGAAAGCGAGTTCTTTGACTTTATTGATGAAAAAAGAATACGACATTGAGCAATTGTTAGATGCCATCGTTTTAAAAATAAAGCAAAATTGCGAATTGATAAATTCCAATTCCAGCGAAAAACTTTGGAATCAATATTACCAGAATTTATTCAAAAAAGATATTGAAATGCCGTTTGAAGATGCTAACAAGAACCATTTTTCAGGAACTATTTTAGGGGTAACACCAGACGGAAAATTAGAAATCCTACTTCAAGACAAGACAATTAAAACCTTTGGAATTAAAGAAATACAAATGCAATATTAAATTATAACTTGCTCATATTTTGAGCTAAAGTTTCAATAAATTTAGAAATCGGACCTTTAATCATCATCGCCATCATCGGATTAAAATCGCCTTCAAAATCTAATTTTACCGTACTCGAATTTTCAGAAACAACGTCAATATTGGCTACAAGTGTAAAAGGTAATTTATCGCTGGCAGCAGCTAAAACAACTTTAGTATTAGCCACTTTTTCTTTCATTTTCAATTTAATTTCCGGCATTCCTTTCAGGCCGAAATTAAAAATATCAACTCCCAAAACTTCAAATTTAGCTATATTTTCAGGCATTAATTTTTCGAAATTTTTCACATCTGATAAGGCGTGAAATAAATAGTCTGCCGATTTTTCTACAGTAACTTTTGGACTTTCTAAATTCATTTATTTGTCATTGCGAGGAACGAAGCAATATCGTCACTCAAATTATATGCTTATTTATTTTCTAAAACATTCCAAGTTGATGGACTCCTACGCCATTCTTGTAATGTAATTTGTTCCTCTTCTGTGATGTATTTTTTCTCAACTGCCAAATTCAGTAAATTTTCATAATTACTCAACGTATTCAAATCCACATTGGCGTTTTTGAAATTTTCAGAGGCGACATCAAATCCGTATGAGAAAATAGCAACCATTCCTTTTACATTGGCACCAGCTTCTTTCAATGCTTCGACAGCTAAAAGGCTGCTGTTTCCGGTACTGATCAAATCTTCAACGACAACAACGTTTTGTCCTTTTTGTAAAAAACCTTCTATTTGATTTTGTCTTCCGTGTTTTTTTGGTTCTGGTCTGACATAAACAAATGGCAAACCGAGCTCCTCGGCAACAAGTATTCCAATACCAATTGCTCCGGTTGCAACACCTGCAATCACATCGGGTTTTCCATAAAGGGATTCAATTTGTTTGGAAAACTCGTCTCTGATGTAATTTCGAATCGCTGGAAATGACAGTGTTAATCGGTTGTCGCAGTAAATAGGAGAGTGCCATCCTGAAGCCCATAAAAAAGGTTTTGATGGATTCAATTTAATTGCATTTATTTGTAAAAGCAATTCGGCTGTTTTTTCGGCTGTATCTGTATTAAAAATCATAGTACAAATGTATAAAGTTTTTGTGAACGACAAACCACTTTTTTTGACAAATGAAATCGCTAAAGAAACCGATTTTCAACTGTTTTTGCTTGAAAGTGTTGACATTGAACAGCTTATCGTTAAAATGTTCAATAATAAAATTCAAAAAGCAAATTTGTATTATCCCGATGAGAAAGAAATATTAAAAAAGGTAAAAGAGAAAATCCCAGTGAACAAAGCGGGTGGTGGACTTGTTTACAATAAAAAGGGTGATGTTTTATTTATTTTCAGAAATGGGAAATGGGATTTGCCTAAAGGCGGAATTGAAAAAGGCGAAGAAATTAGAGAAACGGCGCTGCGTGAAGTGGAGGAAGAAACGGGCGTAACTAATTTAATAATCCAACGAAAATTGCAAAAAACGTATCATATATTCAAACGTAATGGGCGATACAAACTGAAGGTAACGCATTGGTTTGAAATGAAAACTGATTATGAAGGCACTCCGGTTGCTCAAGCCAACGAAGGAATTGAAAAAGCGGTTTGGCTCAATCCCAAACAAGTGAAAGAAGCCTTAACTAACTCATTTGAAAATATTAAATTGCTATTTGAAGAAGAAAAATTATTGAAATAGTTTTACTTCGTCAGTTCGCTATGCTCGTGTCAGTCGCTAATATCATTCACTAATTAATATACTTGAAGCCCACTGGGCTTCCTCCTCTTAATCTCAAATCCTTGCCAGATGTATAAAAATCCACATTCCAATAACTTATTGCTCAATTTAGGAATTGAAAACCTAAATGAAATGCAAGTTGCAGCTCAAGAAACTATTTTAAGCGATGCTAATGTTTTGCTGTTATCACCAACAGGATCTGGTAAAACCATTGCATTTTTATTGCCTATTTTTGAAATGCTGGTTCCCGAAATAAAAAATGTTCAATGTTTAATATTGGTTCCGTCACGGGAATTGGGATTGCAAATTGAGCAAGTTTGGAAGAAAATGGGAACTGACTACAAAGTCAATGTTTGCTATGGTGGCCATTCGATTGAAACGGAAATCAAAAACCTTAGTAATCCACCTGTGATTTTAATTGGAACTCCAGGACGAATTGCCGATCATATTGACAGAGGCACTTTTACAACCGACTCGATTCAGACATTAATTCTAGATGAATTTGACAAATCGTTGCAATTGGGTTTTCATGAACAAATGTCTTTTATCATAAGTCGATTAACTAAATTGAACAAACGTGTTTTGGTATCGGCGACTTCCGATATTGAAATTCCGAAATATACTCGTGTTGTAAATCCGACGGTTTTGGATTTTATTCCGAATGAAGAAGCCACTACCAATCTTTCCTTAAAGATGGTAGTCTCTAAAGAAAAAGACAAAATCGACACTCTTTTTAATTTGATATGTTCACTACAATCACAATCCGCTTTGATTTTTTGCAATCATCGTGACGCTGCAGAACGCATCAGCGATACATTGGTGGAAAAAGGAATTTACGCCACGTATTATCACGGCGGAATGGATCAAGAGGAACGGGAACGTGCTCTGATTCAATTCAGAAATGGAAGTGTCAGTTATTTAGTAACAACTGATTTGGCTTCTCGTGGATTGGATATTCCCGAAATGAAACACGTCATTCATTATCATTTGCCATCGAAAGAAGACGAGTTTACGCATAGAAACGGACGAACGGCAAGAATGTTAGCTTCTGGAACGGCGTATATCATCATCCACGAAAGTGAAAAAAAACAGGATTATATCAATTATGGAATGTCTGTTTTGAATGTAGCAGATTCAAGTAAGCTACCAAAAGCACCCGAATTTCAAACGATTTATATCAGCGGTGGAAAGAAAAATAAACTGAATAAAATTGATATTGTTGGTTTCTTTTCCCAAAAAGGAAAACTAGAAAAAGGTGATTTAGGATTAATTGAAGTGAAAGATTTTATTTCGTTTGCTGCAGTAAAATCGAAAAAAGTAAAAGACTTTCTCCATGCTATTCGAGAAGAGAAAATGAAAGGAAAGAAATATAAGATTGAGGTAGCACGTAAAGTAATTAAGAAAGAAGAGTAGTTTTTTCGATTGTTGGATTTTTAGATCTTTCGACTTTTCGAATAATCCAACAATCGAATAATCCAACAATCGATATTATTTAACCACCACAGAATCGGGAACCAAAACTGTATAATCGCCACCATTTCGAATCACATCTCTAACAATACTCGAACTGATATACGACGTTTTAGAAGCTGTTAAAAGAAACACAGTTTCAATTTTTGACAATCTTCTGTTGGTGTGCGCAATGGCTTTTTCGAATTCAAAATCGGCTGGATTTCTGAGTCCACGTAGAATAAATTCCGCTTTTTCCTTTTTGCACAATTCAATCGTTAATCCTTCGTAAGAAATCACTCTTACTTTTGGTTCGTCTTTAAAAGCGTCTTCTATAAAACGCTTTCTGTCTTCGAGTGAAAACATGTATTTTTTTTCAGCATTGATACCAATAGCAACGATAACTTCGTCAAATAGCGAAATGCCTCTTTTGATAATGTCGTAATGCCCATTTGTGATGGGATCGAAGGAACCTGGGAATATGGCTTTTTTCATGTATGTTGGTTTTTGGTTCTTGGTTCTTGCTTCTTGGTTCTTAACTACAAACCATAAACTACAAACCACAAACTTAAAATTATTTCTTCCAAATAGGTTTTCGTTGTAAAGCTAAACTAATTTCATTATCCAACAAATCGCTGAAATCCATTTTGGCAAAAGCAGCTTGTTGTGGAAAAATACTTTGTGGTGATAAACCCGGATTGGTATTGATTTCGATGAAATGCGGAATGCCATTCATAATAATAAAATCGGATCTTGAAAAACCTGACATTCCAAGTGATTCATATACTTTTTTGGCGGTTGCAATCACTAATTCTTCTTCTTCTTTTGAAATTCGGGCGGGTGTAATTTCTTCCGATTTTCCTAAATATTTGGCTTCGTAATCAAAGAAACTATTTTGCGATAGGATTTCGGTTATTCCTAAAACCAAAGTTTCGCCTTTGTATTTTATGACGCCAACAGATACTTCCATTCCATTTAAATACGATTCGATTAGGATGTCATTGTCTTCTGCGAAAGCAAAATCTAGTGCTTTCTCTAATTGATCTGGCACATCTACTTTGGATACGCCCAAACTGCTTCCCGATTGATTTGGTTTGACAAAGAATGGGAAACCTAGCTCTTTTGCGATTTTGTTTCCATCAATTGTATCTCCTTTTGTCAAGTAAATCGAATTGGCTTTCGGAATATTAAATTTGGACAATACCGATAACGTATCTCTTTTGTTGAAAGTAAGCGCCGAGTGATAAAAGCTACAACCAGAATATGGAATATTCACCAATTCCCAATATGCTTGTAGATGACCATCTTCACCAGGTGTACCGTGAACCGTGTTTACAGCAACGTCAAATTGTATTTTTTTGTTGTTTATATCGACAGAAAAGTCGCTTTTATTTATTGGATATTTCTCATTTTCATACAAACAATACCATTCGTCAAGTAAAATATGGATTTCAAAAACAGCGTATTTCGATTTATCAAGATGATTTAGAATTAATTGGCCACTTCTTAAAGAGATTACGGATTCGTCAGAATATCCGCCCATAACAACTGCTACGTTCATGCGATTTATTTTAAGGTGGGTTCTACAAATTTATTCGAATCAAAATTTTTATAGTTTTTGATAGACAATAAAAATTTATGAATACTATCGGGATAATGTGAATAAATTTGAAGCAGTATAGCAAAAACTA
>JANNCY010000075.1:0-47012 GCA_031387085.1 Flavobacteriales bacterium
TGATAAATCGCCACCAGCCATCACATAAGCGAGTTTGTTGGCAATTTTTAAATCGAGTTCGGAAATGTATTTTCCTGCCACCATTTGATTGGTTCCGACTAAGAACATTCCCAACGCTTGCTTTCCTAATACTTTCACATCTTTACGTTGGATAGGTTGTGTGTAACCCTGTTCAGCCATTTGCAATGCGATTTGTTTTGCCACAGCAATTTGCCGGTCTTTATTCACTACGACAATGTCTTTTCCCTTTTGTAAAACGCCAGTATCAAAGGCTTCGTAAGCAGATGTTGCGACTTTTGCCATAGCTACAGTTAAAAAGTATTCTTGAAGTACATTCAGCTCGACATCATTTTTATGGAATAAATCAGAAGCCCGTAATGCCATTTCTTTTGAGCCACCTCCACCCGGAATCACACCAACGCCAAATTCTACCAAACCGATATACGTTTCCGCTGCAGCGACAACACGGTCAGCATGCATGCTCATTTCGCAACCGCCGCCTAATGTCATTCCGTGTGGAGCGACAATAACCGGAGTAGAAGAGTAACGCACGCGCATCATGGTATCTTGGAAATATTTAATAGCCATGTTCAGCTCTTCGTATTCTTGTTCAACTGCCATCATGAAAATCATTCCGATGTTGGCACCTACCGAGAAATTAGTGCCTTGATTTCCAATCACCAATCCGTTATATTCTTTTTCGGCCAAGTCGATTCCTTTATTGATAGCCGCTAGAACATCGCCACCAATGGTATTCATTTTCGATTGGAATTCTAAATTCAGGATTCCGTCTCCCAACTCAGTAATCACTGCACCACTATTGCTCCATACTTTTTTGCTTTCGCGTATGTTGTTGAGGATGATAAAGGCATCTTGTCCTGGAATTTTAGTCTGCTCTTTTGTTGGGATATTATAGAAATAGGTAGCTCCTTCTCTTACAGAATAGAAACTAGTATTTCCGGAAATCAGCATTTCGGTTACCCAAGCTGCTGGTTTGTATCCTTCACTTTCCATTAAGGCAATTCCTTTTTCCACTCCGATGGCATCCCAAATTTCGAACGGACCGTTTTCCCAACCAAATCCCGCTTTCATAGCATCGTCGATTTTGTAGAACTCGTCGGTAATTTCAGGAACACGATTGGAGCAATACGCAAACATGGCTGAGAAATTCTTTCTGTAAAAATCACCTGCTTTGTCTTTCCCTTTAACTAAAACCTTAAAACGATCAATCGGTTTGTCAATGGTTTTAGTTAGTTCTAAGGTTGCGAATGATGCTTTTTTTGCGGCTCTGTATTCTAACGAATCTAAATCTAATGATAAAATATCTTTGCCTTCTTTTTTGTAGAATCCTTGCCCCGTTTTACTTCCGAGCCATTTGTTTTCCATCATTTTATTGATGAAATCAGGAAGTTTGAATAAGTCGTGTGCTTCGTCATTCGGGCAGTTTTCGTAAATTCCGTTGGCTACGTGTACCAACGTATCCAATCCAACTACATCAACTGTTCGAAAAGTAGCTGATTTTGGACGACCAATTACGGGTCCGGTTAATTTATCGACTTCTTCAATGGTCAATCCCATGTCTTTCACTAAGTGAAACAAACTTTGAATACCGAAGATTCCGATACGGTTTCCGATAAATGCTGGAGTGTCTTTGGCTACAACCGAAGTTTTTCCTAAGAATTTTGAACCGTAATCTGTTAGGAAATCCAATACTTCGGTGGATGTTTTTGGACCAGGAATGATTTCAAACAATTTCAAATAACGCGCAGGATTAAAGAAATGGGTTCCGCAGAAATGCGCTTGAAAATCATCGCTTCTTCCTTCACTCATGAATTTTATTGGGATTCCGGACGTGTTTGAAGTTACTAGTGTTCCTGGTTTGCGGAAGGAATCTATTTGTTCAAATACTAATTTCTTGATGTCCAATCTTTCGACTACCACTTCGATAATCCAATCGTAATTGGAGATTTTAGACATGTCGTCGGTGGTATTTCCGGTAATAATTCTGTTGGCGAATTTTGGACTGTAAATAGGAGATGGGTTTGATTTTAAAGCGTTTGCCAAATGCTCATTTACTATTCGATTGCGAACTACTTTGCTTTCAAGTGTGAGTCCTTTTTTTTCTTCGATTTCGTTAAGTGCATTGGGAACGATGTCTAAAAGCAACACTTCTAAACCGATATTGGCAAAATGGCACGCAATTCCAGAACCCATGATTCCGGATCCGATTACAGCCACTTTTTTGATGGTACGTTTCATCTTATTTTTTTGAATTATAAATTTGAATATGATTGACTATTTAAAAAATCTTTTTTTCAGTAATTAAATCGTTGATGGTTTCTGCTACTTCGATAAAATGCTGTAATTTTTCATTCGAAATATTTTGTTTGATAATTTCGTTGAACTTTAATACAGTAGTTTTTGACAGTTCTCGTTTTTCCTTTCCCAAATCGGTTAAATAAATCAGTACACCTCGTCCGTCATCAGGATTTTTTTTGCGGATAATTAGTCCTTTTTCTTCAAGGGTTTTTAAGGTTCTAGTTAGGCTAGTTGCTTCCATTCCCATTCGGTTGCTTATAAAAGAGGATGGCGTTCCATCTTCTTTATCAATACTTAATAAGGCAAATCCGATAGCCATTGAACCATCAAATTTGGATGCTTCTTCGTTATACATTCTGGAGACTGCCTGCCATGTAGCTCTTAAAATGTAATCTATTGTTTTTTCTTTCATACGTTTTAGATAGAAATTGCCTCGCATGTTCAGCTAAAGCTTCCAGTCAAAGATATAAAAAAATACTATGCACGCATAATAAATTACATAAAATTTAATTATTATTTAAATTTTAACAGAAAATAATAATTAATGAAATTGAAAAACCACGAATAGTAGGATTCGTGGTTTTAATTAGTAGGTGTTTAAATAGAAAATGCTTAGAGACTTACGACTCCAATATTGGTCGTTGCACCTACAACAACGACAATATTTAATTGTGTAATTGGGAGTAATGGCAATTCTGGAGTAACTGTTACAGTATACGCTCCTGCGGGAAGTCCAGAGATTTGAAATTGTCCTGCGCTATTTACGCTACTTGAGTAAACTACACCTGTTGATGAAGTGGCACTTACCATAGCCAAAGCACCAATAGGCGCAATGCTACCTTTAATGTTACCAGATATGGCTGTAACAACCGTTCTTAATACGGGTTTCAATTTATAAGTTCCATTTCCTGTTTGAATAATAGATGCGTTGGCATCAAAATCAATTAGAATTTCATTTTCGATGTCGGCAGTGAGTGTTTGATTCACTAATAATTTCAATCCACTTTGTTCTGCACTTGGCGTACTTAGAGGATAAGAAACACCATTAACAACGATAGTGTTGTTGGGACCAAGTATCAGTCTAACTTGCGAAACATGTGCATCAGTTAAAGTACTGCTAGCAATTAAAGTACTAACACCATTAGAAAAATCCAACAGATTGTAAATACCCGCTGTAGTGTTTAAAGTCACAGTTTGACCGTTAGTTCCAATTACTTCAACAGCTTGTAAATCGATATTTACTGCTTCATAAGCTGCTGGTGCGTCTGTCATACGAACTTTATACGAATAAGTCGTATTGTCGTCATCTCCATTACAGGAATTTAATGTAATCCCAAATACAATAGCAGATGCTATTAAAATTAACTTTTTCATTTTATTTGTCTTTTAGATGTGAAGTAAGTTTCACAACATTACAAAGTTCATTGGATTTTCATTTAGAATCGTTTTAGAATTTTTCAAATAGTTTCTATAATTCCCACTCCCTTTACTCCGATTGTAATTATAAAAATACCGCTATAAAAAAACTCCTCAATTTCTTGAGGAGTTTTTGATACTATAATTAAAAATGTTTACTTCATTTTTCCGTTGACCATTGCTATCGCGGCACCAACAACTGCAGCGACTACGATTGCAGCGACAACATCGATTGCCATCAATTTTACATCAATAGTTTCTTCGTACATTTTCATAAAGAAATTGTTACTTAAACTCATGAACAAGGCGATGCCAATAGCCATTTTAACTCCAGCAGCAACATTTGAAATACCTTCACCTTGAGAAAAAACATAGGATAGTAAAAACCCAAAAAATAGACATCCTAGAAAGATGAACATCATGTTTTCTGCTCCCGCACCCTCCGGTTTAGGAAAAGTATCTTTTAGTAAGATTCCCCATATGAGCCATCCCATAAGGAAGTCAACAATTCCGCCGACAATTCCTCCAATAATAAAGTTTTTTACATTCATAATTTTTTTGTTTTTATTGGTTAATGTGATAAAAATAAAAAAAATTAAGAACTGTTGAACTTGTTAATTTCTTACTTATCAACTATTTATCTTTTTTAATTGTTGATAACAGTAAAATGTTACTATTAATAGAAGTGTTGAATTGAAGTTAATTGTTGTAAATTTTATCAAAAAGATACCTGTATTTTTCCAAGATAATTTTACGTCTCATTTTCATAGTAGGCGTGAGGTGTCCGCTTTCTGTCGACCAAATATCGGGAGTCAATTCGAAGCGTTTTATCTGTTCCCAATTGCCAAATTTTTTATTGATTTCGGAAACTTCTTCTTGAATGCGATCAATTAGTTGTATATTGGTAATGATCTCCTGATTGGTAGTTCCGATTTCAATATGGTGGATTTTTGCCCACTCTTTTACAAAATCAAAATTGACTTGTATAAATGCCGCCGGCATTTTTTGTCCATCACCAATGACCATAATTTGCTCAATAAAACGCGATTGTTTCATGGCATTTTCGAGTAATTGTGGTGAAATGTATTTTCCTCCTGATGTCTTGAACATTTCTTTTTTGCGATCGGTAATTTTCAGGAAACCTTCGCTGTCAATTTCTCCGATATCGCCTGTATGAAAATAACCATCTACCAACACTTCGTTTGTCAACGCTTCGTCTTTATAATAGCCCATCATTACATTGGGACCTTTACAAAGAATTTCACCATCTTCAGCTATTTTTACTTCTACGTTATTGATTATTTTTCCGACAGTTCCAATTTTAAATCCTCTATTTCGCATATCGTTAATGGCGACTAATGGAGATGTTTCGGTTAATCCGTAACCTTCCATAATGGTGATTTGAGCTGCTGCAAAAATGCGTGCCAATCGTGGTTGAAGAGCGGCACTTCCACAGGCGATAAGATCTAGGTTACCACCAACACCATCTTTCCATTTGCTAAAAATGAGTTTTCGGGCAATTTTAAGTTGCATTTCGTAAAACCATCCGTTGGCACCATATGGTTCGTAACGCATTCCGATATCAATTGCCCAAAAGAAAAGTTTCTTTTTCAATCCAGTTAATTCCGATCCACGCAAGTAAATTTTATCGTATACTTTTTCTAAAACCCGCGGAACACCCGTCATTAAATTGGGTTTTACTTCTTTGAGATTATCTCCAATTTTATCTAATGATTCTCCGAAATAAATTGAAATACTATAATATTGACAGATGTACAAATAAAATCGCTCGAGAATATGGCAAACCGGCAAATAACTCATCGTTCGGTTGTTGCCTTCATTCATAGGAATCCGCAAAGCGCCATCAATCACATTGGAAACTATATTTTTATGTGAAAGCATCACACCCTTTGGCTTTCCGGTTGTTCCAGATGTATAAATTATGGTAGCCAAATCATCAGTATGGATTTGCTTTTTCCGATCTTCTACCACATCCTGATTGCTTTGATTTTCGCCCAGAACCAATAATTCTTTCCAGTTTTTACAACCTTCAATTTCGTTGAAGCAATACACTTCCTTTAAAGTTGGGACATTTTGTTTAATTAAGTTGATTTTTCGCAACACTTCCACATCCGAAACAAAACAAAATACCGATTCACTATGATTGAGAATGTATTGGTAATCGTCTTCAGAAATCGTTGGATATATTGGCACCGATTGCGCGCCAACTTGTAAAATCCCGATATCCATTATGTTCCACTCCGTTCTGTTGGTGGAAGAAATGATGGCAATTTTATCGTTATGATTAACTCCAATTCGCAACAATGCTCTCGAAATGGCATTGGCTTTATCGATATACTCTTGCGTTGATGTTTCCACCCAAACACCATTGTATTTGGTTACCAAGCAATCTGGAATATTGTTTCGTTCTAATTGATAATATGGAAACTCAAAGAGGCGTGTAATGTTGCTCATTTATGAAAGTGTAATTTGATGCAAATTAATCAATAAATTATATATTAACAATATATTTTCAATTATAGTTATTGGATTTAGTAGTTTTGTGTAAAATTTTGAAGAATTAAATGAATCGATTTCCAAGATATAGCGAATACAAAGTGTTGTTGTACAGAATAGGTTTGGCCTATTTGTTTTATATGATTGCTAGAATTTTGTTCTTTCTCTACAACAAAAATTTAGTAAAGATTGATTCGACGGTTGATTTTATTAGGCTTTCGTATCACGGAATCGCTTTCGACACAACAACCATATTGTATATCAATTCCCTCTTTATTTTGCTGTCTATTTTACCATTAATTATAAACACCAAAAAAGGATATCAAAAGTTCTTATTTTACCTTTATTTTGTAACAAATTTATTGGCTTATACAGCTAATTTTATTGACTTTATTTATTATAGATATACGTTCAACAGAAGTACAAGAGCTTCCTTAGACACACTCGAAAATGAAACCAATAAAATGCATTTGTTTTCCAATTTTTTGGTAGAATATTGGCATGTCTTCATGTTGTTTTTCCTGTGCGCCTTCTTGTGGATTTACCTTTATAAAAAAGTAAAGGTTATGCATCTGAGACCAACTCCTTCGGTGCCATTTTTCTTGGCATCATTAATTAGTATTTTATTGTTTGTTACGTTGATTATTGGTGGAATTCGTGGTGATTTTAGTAAAAGCACACGACCAATTAATTTATTAGATGCCAGCCGATTTGTTACCGACGCTTCTCAAGCGGATTTTGTTTTGAATACGCCATTTGCCATTATAAGAACTTGGAATACCAATACGTTTAAAAAGATAAATTTGGTAGACAAAGCAACAATTGATTCTTTGGTTGTTCCTATAAAACAGTATACAAACAATCCGACCCAAGGCACAGCCGAACAGAGCGAAGCCAAATCAAAGACCAATATTGTGATTTTTATTTTAGAGAGTTATGGAAGAGAATACATTAGTTCTTTTAATAAAGACACCAAAATAAAAAATCATAAAGGATATTCACCGTTTGTCGATTCGTTGGCACAACACAGTTTGATTTTTACCAATGCGTATGCCAACGGCTATAAATCCATTCATGGGATGTCATCTGTAATTGCAGGAATTCCTTCGTTTAAAGATGCTTTTACATCATCGCCTTATCCCAAGCAAAAAATAGAATCGTTGGTTTCTATTTTGAAAAGTGAAGGTTATGATACTTCTTTTTTTCATGGCGCTCCAAATGGCTCTATGGGGTTTTTAGGTTTCGGAAATATTTTGGGTTATGATCACTATTATGGAAAAACCGAATATAATAACGATGCCGATTTTGATGGTTCATGGGGTATTTGGGATGAACCGTTCTTTCAATATTTTAACCGAACATTATCTCAAAAAAAACAGCCTTTTATGGCGACATTATTTTCAATTTCTTCACATGAACCTTATGTGGTTCCAGAAAATTATGAAGGTAAATTCCCCAAAGGAGATCTCCCAATTCATCAATGCATTGGATATACCGATTATTCGTTAAAGCAGTTTTTTAAAGCAGCCAAAAAACAACCTTGGTATAATAATACGATTTTCGTATTGGTTGCCGATCATGACAATTTAATTTATTATGATGAATACGGGAAGGATCAAAATTTACATACCATTCCGATTTTGTTTTACACTCCCAATGAAAAGTATGTTGGCGTAAACAAAGATTGGGCGCAACAGATCGATATTTATCCGACGTTATTAGATATGATGGGGTATGAAAAACCTTTTAGAAGTTGGGGTAGAAGTCTGATCAGTAAGGACAAAGTAGCGCCTTTTGTGATACGCTATTCTTCGGATACTTATCAAATGATGTATGGCAATTATATTTGTACCTTTGATGGGGAGAAAGCTGTTGGTTTTTATAACAAGGAAGATAAAGGGTTAAAACATAATTTAATTGGATTTAGAACTCCGGAAATGAATTTACTTGAAATCCGCTGCAAAGCCTTCTTACAGGATTATATGGAACGAATTATTGATAAAAAATTGACTTCAAAAGACAAATAATATGAGTTTAAAAAAGAAAATAGGAATTGTGGTACTCGTACTTGCGCTTAGTATAGCTGGAAAATATGTTTACGATCGCCATATCAACCACAATTTTATGACTATTACAGATGGTAAAGTGTACAAAAGTGGAGTTATTCCACCCGACGAAATTGAAAGTTATGTCAAAAAATACCATATTAAATCGATAGTCGATTTGCGATTTCCAGGAACTGCCGATACGGTAAATAATCCTGAGATTCCAGCAGAATTAACTGCTGAGGTGAAAGCAGTTGCTAAAATTCCCGGCGTCAATTATTTCAATAATGGCTCTGATCAGGTTCCGAAAAAGGAAAATTTGGATTCTTTTTTCAAAATCATGGACAACAAAGCCAATTATCCGGTTTTAATTCACTGTTATCACGGTATTGGTCGCGCCCAAATGTACTCGGCCATCTACAGAATCGAATACGAAGGATGGGAGAATGAAGAAGCTCGTCACAATGCTGCTTTTCCATTTATGTTCAGTTCGTTCGACGATGGCAAACCTAAAGGAGAATATTTAAAAACGTATAAAAGTAGAAAGCAATTGGCTGCTGAAAAAAAATAAAAAAAAGCGTCCGATTCAGGACGCTTTTTTTTTATTAGGTTATTTATTTTCTACCCATAATCGGGCATTAACAAACCCTTCAATCCAAGGTGATACTTCATCGGTAGTTCCTTTCGGATAATGCGCCCAATTCCACGGAAAAGTCGAACGTTCTATATGCGGCATCATAACCAAATGACGTCCAGTTGCATCGCATAACATTGCCGTATTATAATCGGAACCATTCGGATTCGCAGGATATCCTTCATAACCATATTTCGCCACGATGTTGTACTGACTTTCGTCATAAGGCAATTGGAATTTTCCTTCACCATGCGAAACCCAAACTCCCAATGTACTTCCGGCTAATGTTTTGAGCATTATCGAATGGTTTTCCTGAACCTTTACAGATGTAAAAATACTTTCATGTTTGTGTGAATCGTTGAAGTGCATTTTGCCGTGGATTTCATGCTCTGGATTGACCAATTCTAATTCCATAAACAATTGACAACCATTACAAATTCCGACAGATAAAGTATCTTCCCTTTTGAAGAAGTTTTGTAAAGCCGCTTTCGCTTTTTCATTGTACAGAAAAGCACCAGCCCAACCTTTAGCAGAACCCAATACATCCGAATTCGAGAATCCACCTACAGCACCAATAAACTGAATGTCTTCCAAAGTTTCGCGACCCGAAATCAAATCGGTCATGTGTACGTCTTTGACATCAAATCCGGCAAGGTACATGGCGTTAGCCATTTCGCGCTCAGAATTACTTCCTTTTTCACGAATGATCGCTGCTTTTGGTCGTGGTTTGGAATTATCGATAACAGGTTTTTTTCCAGTAAACTGATTTGGAAAATGATAGTGTAACGCTTGATTTTTATAATTGTCAAAACGGGCTGCAGCTTTGTTATTCTTGCTTTGTTTTTGGTCGAGTAGGAAAGAGGTCTTGAACCAGGTATCTCGCAAGGTTGGAATATCAAAAATCAAATTGCCGATTTCCAATAATTCTTTTGAAGTGGCTTTTCCGATTTTGAAATATTCAATTCCGTTCATTGCTGCTTCAAATTTCTCATCGTCTTTTGCTTGCAAAACGATTCCGATATTTTCTGAAAATAAGATTTTTACCAAATCTTTTTCTGACAATGAAGAGAAGTCAATTTTGGCTCCTAAATTCAAGTCAGCAAAACACATTTCCAATAAAGTGGTAATCAATCCACCACTTCCAATATCATGTCCCGCAGCAATTTGATTGTCTTTAATTAAATTCTGAATCGCATTAAATGCTTTTTTGAAAAACTTAGCGTCTTTTATAGTTGGTGTTTCCGAACCAATTTTATTTAGTGTTTGAGCGAATGAACTTCCACCTAATTTGAAATTATCTTGCGACAAATTGATGTAATAAATCGAGCCACTATCGCGTTGTAAAACAGGCTCTATTACTTTAGTTATGTCGTTGCAATTTCCTGCAGCAGAAATAATTACCGTTCCCGGTGCAATAACTTCATCTCCCGGATATTTTTGTTTCATCGAAAGCGAATCTTTCCCAGTCGGAATGTTGATTCCCAATTCAATTGCAAAATCGGAACACGCTTTTACGGCTTCGTACAATCGTGCATCTTCGCCTTCATTTTTACAAGCCCACATCCAATTGGCGGATAAGGAAACACTTTTCAGGTTATCTTTTAATGGTGCAAAAACAATATTGGATAAAGCTTCAGCAATGGCATTTCTACTTCCCGCTTTTGGGTCGATTAATGCGGAGATTGGAGCGTGACCAATAGAAGTCGCAATGCCTTCTTTTCCATTATAATCCAAAGCCATTACACCAACGTTATTGAGTGGTAATTGTAATGGACCAGCACATTGTTGTTTGGCAACTTTTCCACCAACACAACGGTCTACTTTGTTGGTTAACCAATCTTTACAAGCTACGGCTTCTAATTGCAACACTTGTTCTAAATAAGTTGGAATATTGGTTTGAATATATTTTAATTCTGTATAATTTCTATAAATGGTTTTGTCGGTCATGATGGTTTTTGGCGAACTTCCAAACATGTCTTCCAAAGCAAAATCCATTGGTTTGGCTCCGGTAGTTTTGCTTTCAAAAGTAAATCGGTTATTGCCCGTTACATCTCCTACTTGGTACATAGGTGAACGTTCTCTATCAGCAATGCGTTGCAAAAAAGCAATATCTTTTTGACCAATAACCAATCCCATTCGTTCCTGCGATTCGTTGCCAATGATTTCTTTTGCGGATAGCGTTGGGTCGCCAACAGGCAATTTGTCTAAATCGATTAAACCTCCTGTTGCCTCTACTAATTCGCTTAAACAATTCAGATGTCCACCCGCACCGTGATCATGAATTGACACAATTGGATTTTCGTTACTTTCGACCAAGCCACGAATAGCATTGGCAACACGTTTTTGCATTTCGGGATTCGAACGTTGAATGGCATTCAATTCGATTCCCGAACCAAAAGCGCCCGTATCTGATGAAGAAACCGCTGCGCCACCCATTCCTATTCTGTAATTTTCACCACCTAAAATAACGATTTTATCTCCTGTTTGTGGTTCGAGTTTTTGCGCTTGCGATGCTTTACCGTATCCGATACCACCAGCTTGCATAATCACTTTATCGTAACCTAATTTTCTATTTGCCTTCAGCCCGTTCGCAAGCTCGGGTTCTTCTTCATGTTCAAAAGTTAAGATCGAACCTGTAATTAAAGGTTGTCCGAATTTATTTCCGAAATCTGAAGCTCCGTTAGAGGCTTTTATTAAGATGTCTATTGGTGTTTGGTACAGCCATTTTCTTTCTTCGAAACCTAATTTATTTTCTTGCAAACGCGAGTAAGCGGTCATATAAACAGCAGTTCCAGCCAATGGCAACGAACCTTGTCCTCCTGCCAAACGGTCGCGGATTTCTCCACCAGATCCTGTTGCTGCACCATTAAAAGGTTCAACGGTGGTTGGGAAATTATGTGTTTCTGCTTTTAAAGAGATAACCGAATCGAATTGTTTTTTAGTATAGTAATCCGGTTTATCAGCATTTTTAGGAGCAAATTGTTCTACCGTTGGTCCTTTGATAAAAGCCACATTGTCTTTATAAGCAGAGACAATGGCATTCGGATTTTCAGCCGATGTTTTCTTAATCATTTTGAACAACGATAGTTCTTTTTCGTTACCATCGATGACAAAAGTTCCGTTGAATATTTTGTGACGACAGTGTTCGGAGTTGACTTGTGAAAAACCGAATACTTCAGAATCCGTTAACTTCCGGTTTAATTTTTTTGATAGGTTCTCTAAGTAGTCTACTTCATCCTGACTTAAAGCCAAACCTTCTTGTTTGTTATACGCAGCGATGTCGTCAATTTCAAGAATGGGTTGCGGTTGAATATTGATTGTAAAAATAGTTTGATTCAGTTCGTCGTATTTCTGATACAGCATCGGATCAAAATCAGAAAAATCACTGGTCACTTTTTGGAATTCTTCAATTCTGATAATATCTGAAATTCCCATATTCTGCGTTATTTCCACAGCATTGGTACTCCAAGGTGTAACCATAGCGGCACGTGGTCCAATAAAAAAATCCGCAAGAACGGATTTATCTATTTTTTGAGCGTTGCCAAATAACCAATTTAATTTTGAGATAGTTGCTGCTGATAGTTCGTTTTGCGATTGGACAGCAAAAACGGCAGCACTTTCGTTTCCGAAAAAATGAATCATTGTGTTGTTGTTTTGTAGTTGTGCAAATTTAAGGTAAAAAGCCTTATTTTCAAAATGAGTTATCAATAGTTTTTAACGGATTTTTTTACACTACGCTTGCACAATTGCTTTTCGTTCCAACCAATCCAAATGTTAGTAGGATGTGTCGCGTTAAAATTGGGAAATTATGTTATAAAAGCTCAGTGTAATGGAGGAATTATTAATACGAAGTTAATTAAACACTAGTAAATGTTAAATATATAATAATGGAATATTAATAGTTTTTAAATATCAATTATAATATTATATTTGGTCAAATTTTAAAAAAAAAGATGTTAATAAAAAAGTTTAGTTACTTATTGCTTTTAATTACTTTAAACGCAATGTCTCAATCTACAAGTATGGGAGATTATAATAGTTCAAGTTCAAGAAGTTTTGACCTCTATTTTCATGAAGACGCATCAGCTTCAGCAAAAAACATAGAAGGTTCAACCTATATTAATAGTGCTTTTCTACCTTCAAAAGTTACAGGCTTGAATCTTGTAACTCCTCCTATGCGCTATAATGCATATAAGGATGAAATTGAGTTTTTAAAAGATGAAAAAACTTTTTATTTAACAAAATCAGATAGCTTAGAAGTGAAATTACTTGGAACATCGTATAAATATCTTGAATATCAAGTAAAAGATGGCAATGAAAGTGGTTTTTTAATTCAATTGTATTTTAATATAGCTGAAAAAGTTTCTTTATATAAAAAGGAGAAAGTAGTTTATGTTGAAAAATCAGAAGCAGTATCTGGTTATGACGAAGATAAACCAGCTCGATACAAGAAAGAAGACGATAAGTTCTATATTAAAGTATCCGATAAAATTATTTTTATGCCAAAAAAGAAAAAAGAGTTACTTGCTTTATTTCCTAATAACATAAAAGATGTTGAGGGCTTTATCAAAACCAATAAAATTTCATTAGATGAAGAAAATGATTTAATTACATTGGTTAAATTTTTGAATACTCTAAAATAAAATCATCTTTAAAATTTATCGCAGAAGTTATATCGTAATGCAATCAGAAACAATTACAAGTTGTTAAACTGATTGCATTACTTGCAATAGAACTATTACCTGCTGCATCTTTAGCTTTTATATAAATAGCATAAGTTGTTAATCCTGTTAATCCAGTAATTGTAGTTGTTGTTGTAGTAACAGCTGTCTGTAAAACTCCATTAACATACACTTCGTATAAAGTGACTCCAATATTATCCGATGAATTCGACCAATTAATAGTTAAACTTGTCGTTGTTTTAGCAGAATTGGTAATACTGGAAGGGATTGTTGGAGGAATTAAATCAAAAAACTGTAAAGTCGTTGGATTAATTGTAGCACTGTTTGCAGAACCATTTCCGGTCGCATCTAATGCTTTAATATAAAATGCATAGCCAGTATTCTGTGTTAAACCAGTGATTGTAGCTGTAGTTGTCGTAACTGTAGTTTTTAATATTCCATTCATATAAACCTCATAAGCTGTAACTCCAATATTATCTGTTGAAGCTGTCCATGTTAGCGTTAAACTTGTCGTTGCAATATTGGATGCGACTACATTGGTTGGACTTGTTGGCGATTGAGTATCCGATGTAGTACTCCAAATTAAGGCAACATATTCGGGATGATCTATAAATGGGTTTCTGTTGTTTTGTCTGGCATAAATTGCATTGTTTCGTACTATTTCTCTAGCACTTACGGGATCTTGATTGTGCCAAGTAATTAGCATATTCAAAAAAGGCGTTGTAAAAACTTGGTTGCTTGTACCGTTAAACATATCAAAAACATAACTTGCCACTGTGTTTTCATAACGAGTAGCAAAATAAAAATACATTCTAGCAATATCACCTTTAAATTCATTCAAAGGTTCAAAAACAGTTCCTGTGTAGCCAGGAACAGCACTTGTTCCGCTCTTACTTCCGTTTAAAGTTGTCGAAGTTGCCGTTGCAACATTTCCATGAGGATTGTTTGAACGCAATGTATTTACAGTACCATCTACTGGTGGTATAAAATGGGCATCCGATACCATTGGTGAAGCGGAATTGTATATGGATTGTGGAACGATATGTTCTCTATTATAACAATTCGATTGAGAGGCTGAACCACATTGGTTGGTAATGTAATTATAAGTGACAGGATCTGGACCTGTTGGGTTTTCAGAATAGATATCTAAAATAGTATTGTCATTCTCATATTGATTGTCTCTGTCGGATGTGGCATAGGTTGTCCACAAAGCATCATAACTAAGTACAGTTTGTACTTTAATTTTATTATACAATTGTGTTTTTAAAGTATAGCCAGTTCCAGTAGCAGTATTGTAATACCCTGATGGAATTTGTGCGTACACAATCATCGTCAATAAAAATTCCGCTATAAGGAATATTTTTTTTACACTAAATAGTTTCGTCATGCCAATAATACTGTTTTTGCTTTTAACCAATTTTGAAATGGCTGAAAGCATTAATTACATAAAATTAATGTTGTGTGTTATGGCGTTTAGAAAATTATTTTGTTTATGGAAGATAGTGTGATTACGGAACAAACTGATAGGCTCCTAAATCAGTTGAAGTTGTTCTTTCATGATTTAAAATATCTAACGGTACCAAAGCTGTTGATGCTGCGTCTGCAGGTAAATTTAAATCTTCAGTAAGCCAAAGTTTATTGTTGTTGAGATCTTCATATTTGGGTTTGTTCATAATAATTACTCAATAAACCACAACCTGATTGGAACTCGACCAATTGTTGTTAAAAGTACAGTATGTGAAATTATAAGTCCATACAAAAATAAATAAATTATAACAGGATTTCAACTTTTAGATTCAAAAGTTAATAACAAAAAAAGCCGACTCAAAAGAGAGTCGGTTTTACTATTATTGAAACTAACTATAAAACGATTACTTAACAATTATTTGATGATTTTCAATTTTACCATCAAAGTATATTTTAAGGATATAGATACCACTTTCTAAACTCATAACATCAATTTCACCTTTATTTTCTCTTAGTTCAATTTTTTTTCTTGAAACATTTAATATGTCAAATAACTCGGCTTTATATATTATATGTCTAATTGTATTACTTTTTTCTTTATTTTTTATATCAATGAAAATATAATTGGCAGCTGGATTTGGAGTTACAGAAAATATAAATTCATTATTTGCCAATCTTTGATAAACTGGAGGAATTTCAACAATTTCAAATAAAAGATCTGTCCAAGGAGACCATCCACAAGAATTTCTTGCTCTAACTCTTACACCTGTTTGTCCATAAGATAGTAATCCAATTCTACATAAATTTTTTGTTTTAGCAACGGATACGATGTTACTAATAGCTTGCCATTCCCAATTTGTGTTGTCATATGCTTCGACAGCAGTCATTCCAAGGTAATTAGCTGTAACTTTATCATTTATATCAAGAATTGGTAATGTGTTTGAAGTGACATTTATAGGTGAACCTGAACAAAAATCTCTTGACATACCGCCACATTTAAAACTTTGAAAACTTGGAGTACCTATAGAAAAAGTTTTTGTTTTATTGGTTTGTTGTCCACATTGATTTGTTATTAATGCGTTTAAAGTAAATGAACCAGAAGATATTGAGTTAACAGTTACTTGTGTATTTGAAGGCGAACTTAAAAAAGCTACATTTGTATCAGAACTACTCCAAGATACTGAGTTACCTGCACCAGCATTTATAGTAAATATTGAATTTGAAGGAAAATTACACGATGTATTTATATTTCCAGATATTACTGCACTACTAGTGAAAGCAGGATAATTAACCGTGGATATTATAGTCGATTGATTAACGTTGTTTAGTATGGGTGTTACTGAAATATTGGAAAGCGGAAGAGTATTTGGTGTCAAAGTAATAGTGTTTACAGTTGTATTTATCACATTCGGTGCTGGAGAGCCATTGTATTTCCAACTTCCGCCAACATTCCAATTATAATTTATAGAACCAGGAGCACTATTAACATCTGATATTGTAAAAATTACAGGTGTTGTTGAACCACAAGTTATGTTTATTGGCGATGGAGTAAGTGCAAATGATGATTGTTGTTTAATTATAGAATATTCACAAGACTTACTTTCAACATTATTAATAGTATTTCTAAAACTTGCGTATAGTTTACCACCAGAAGCATTAAAATCGGAAGCGTTTAAAGTAACAGATACTGAACAACCATTGCTTTCTGAACTATGATAATATCCATTAATAGGGAAAGGAACCCATGTGCCACCTGCAGAAGTATTCCAAACCCATGTATTACGTTGAATAGGTGTTGAACTACTGGTTTGTTTAGTATAAATATTTACTAATCCATCTTCGTTTAACCTATGGTCAAGATATATACAAAAGTTTAAAGTTATTGTTGAATTTGATCCAAAATTTATATTACCACATTCACTGATGCTTCCGCCAATGCTATATGTCATATTATATAATCGTGTAGTAACTTGTCCAAAAGTCTTAAAATTTGCAAAAAGGATAAAGACTAATAGAATTAAGGTTGTTTTATTTTTCATTATATGTTGTTTTAAAAGTATTAATATTATTTTTCTAAATGTATTTGAAAACCTAAACCAAATTGTAAAAGACTAACATTAGCTACACTATTATTTTTAGATGAATTGTAATCTGCGGCTATTTCCAATGCTACACTACTATTAAAAAATATTGATGAACCTATCCTTAAACCATATCCATTGTTATGGTATTTACTATCCCTATTGTTGCTTGCTTTACCTTCTCCATACCCATAACTTATTTGTGAAAATAAATTAATTCTATTTTCTGATTTTAAAAAATAGTATCTTAAATATGGCCCAATATTATAATTAGTGAATTTTACATCAGCATATTTTACATCATCGGAAGAATAATTTAAATTACATCCAATTACAAATTTATTTATAATGAAATAGCCAATGTTAGGAGATAATGTAAAGTGATTAATTGTTTGCTCTATTGTATCATTTTTGTATTTTATGGTGTTGAAATACCCTGTACCACCAACCATCCAATTTCCTTTAGTTATTTGAGAATTAACGCTAGCACTAAATGCAAATAGTATTATAAAATATAGCTTAATAGTTTTCATTCTTTTAAGTTTTAATTTAGTTAAAATGGTTTAATTCTTCTAAAGTTGGTGGACTATGGTATCGAATAAGGTTTTGCTTAATTTTTTTCATATAATTTTAATTTTATTAAAAAAATTACAGGCAAAATTCTCAAATAAAAGTTATTTTCTTAGGTTCCGCAAAAAACCATGTAGCACAAACTTATGAGAACTGCCTGCAATTAATCAGACATTAATCTTTAAGTTCCTGCTGCTACTATAATTTAAATTTTGCGGATTTAAGAAAGCGAGGAAATAAATATTAAAATAGATACTATATAAATTTATACTTAATAAATATTTATACAATAAGTATTTTACGTGTTTTTAATTTGATGTTTATCATCTCAATCTGAGATAAATCAAAAATAAACATTTAATTTATATAATCATACATGATTATATAAAATTTTTATTAAAGAATCACATTTGTTTACTAAATGGTGTGATTACTAGTGATTAATTTAAGAGACGAGGTTTATATAAAGGAGTTTGGATTGAACCTAAGAAGATTGAGGTTAGCCAAAGGATTTTCTCAGGAAGAATTAGCCAATTCTTCGGATGTTTCTTTACCACAAATTACTAGAATAGAAAGAGGTACAGTTAATCCAACATTATGTACTATAAAAGCATTAGCAAACGGATTAGAACTCGATGTAATTCAACTTTTTTCTTTTACAGAAAAATAATTTTTACAGTTCAAACTGATACGCACCTATATCTGGATTTGTATTTGGAGGTGTTGGTCTAGGTTTATTTAAAATATCATTAAAATTAGGACTTAAATTTATTCCGTTATTAATTGCTCCCGAATTTTCAATAATATTAAGTTTATTATTGTTTACATTTTTAAACTTAGGATTGAATTGAGTTGAATTTGTAGCAATAAAACAACTATTCGTATAAGGTCCTACAAGATTTGTAAAATCAAATAACGAACTGTTTAAAATAGCATTATTTGAAGTGTTGAATTTAATTAAACAATTCTTTAAATTATGATTGAATGGATGTGTTCCTTTTCTTTGTACAAAGAATTCAATTTGATTAGAACCATACATGATACAATTGGTAAAATTGAAAATATTTATTGGATTGTTGATATATAATGTAGTAGCATTTTCATAATAATCATTTAATAAAACCGCCAACTGACTTGAACTTGACCAATTGTTATTAAAAGTACAATGTGTAAAATTATAAGTTCCTCCATATGTACATGCTAATGACGCTTGTCCGCAGTAATTAATAACAATGTTTTCGCCATTGATATTTGATTTTCGTGACAATATTCCAAGATTGGAACAATTGTAAATCTGCGAATTTTTTATCGTTAGTTTTGGAAAATCAGCAGTATTTGTAGTAGTTGCCAAATTCCCGCATAGGATTCCAACAGTTGCATTTTTCAACGTTAAATGATTAATTTCATTTGCAGATGAAGTCGAATAATTAATAATTGCTCCCCATTGTCCAGGCACATCGGTGTAAATGGGTTCCAATCGATCCCCTTCAAAAATGACTTCCTTTTCCAAAGCTACGGTTGAGGATAACTCGCCCATTATTTTTAAAGTAGCATTTTTGGCTATAATCAATCCAGAATTTGCATGAAAATGAATTCGCGCGCCCTTTTCGACAGTCAGTGTTTTTAAGTCGGGGACAAAAGCGTAACCATAAATTACATAGGGTTTGGAATTGTTCCAGAAGTATTCATTCCCATTGACGGGATCTGCAGGGTCTAAATTACTTCCTGCAATTACTACATTACTACCATCATCTCCAACTCCTAAATTAACAGCTTCATAGAGAAAATTACCTGTAGTACCTGTACGTTGCGGATAAATAAAATACGCATCCTGAATTAAAGTTACCAAATCGACATCTTGTGCTGCACCAGCTATATTCGTAAATTCGATTTTATCCGTATATAAAAAATCAGTTGGATTGGCACTCGCCACATCGGCAGTAACTTCAATAAAAATGTATAAACTGTCTTTTGCTAATAACTCTACATTGCTAAAAATTTTACCTTCTGCACCAGCATCACCTGTCATTCCGTCTACCATAATTCGGTATTTGGACGTAATTCCCTTTTGCAATTTCACTTGTGGAATAGAAATATCTTTATCGCTACGATTGTACACTTTTAATCGATACGTACTTGATCCGATGTTGGTAAAAACCGTATCCAAATACACCGTATCTTTTGAAAACTCCAATCCACCAGTGCTTGGTTCAAATTGGAAATCATTTCGGCAGGATGACATTGAAATTAAAACGCCCGTTAAAAGTAAAAAAAGTAGTTTGCGCATGAATTATTAATTTTTGTAAAAGTAGTTATTTAATTTAAAAGTTAAAAATACTATTTTGTCTTTTAGTATTGACATAAAAAACGAAAAATACAGATTATTGTTGTGTTATCAGTAATCAAGTCAGTCAAAAATTGGTATTTTTGCATAAAAAACAGAAATGTTCGACAAAGAAAAAATGATAGCCATGTGTAATGAAATGTCAAAAAACACCTTAATGGCTACTTTAGAAATGGAGTTTATAGACGCTGGAGAAGATTTTTTAACCGCAAAAATGCCTGTAAACCCGAGAGTGCATCAACCAATGGGATTGCTACATGGCGGTGCCAGTGTTGCCTTGGCGGAAAGTGTGGGAAGTGCCGCTTCGATGTTATTTGTAAATCCGGAAAAGCAAGAAGTTCGTGGTATTGAAATTTCAGCAAATCATTTACGAAGCAAGAGAGAAGGAATGATTTTCGCAACCGCAAGAATCGTACACAAAGGGAGAAGTATTCACCTTTGGGAAATCAAGATTGTCGATGAAGAAGACAAATTGATTTCGCTTTGCAAATTGAGTAACATGATTTTACCTCGACGATAAATGCAGTCTTTATTCCAAAAAGTCGTTCATCACTATACTAATAAACTTCCTTTTGTAGTGTATTGCAAACCCAATTCGGATGTAATGATTGGCGTTTTTCAACACGATACTGCGTTGCATTTGATTTCCGATTTTACAGAAAGTGGCTTTGTGTTTGTCTCTTTTGACGGAGAAGAAAAGTATTTTATTCCGTCTGAAAGTTCGGATGTTTATGTCCAAAAAATAAGTTCGGATGCTTTTCAAGTATCTAAAAACACTGCAATTACTGCGAATGATATAGAAAAGAAATCATTTGAATCATTAGTGAAAAAAGGCATTGAAGCTATTGAAAATAAAGCTTTTCATAAAGTCGTTTTATCAAGAAAAGAAACCGTCGAAATTTCTAATTTGGATATCGAATCACTTTTAAACGGTTTGCGTTTTAATTATCCAAATGCATTTAATTATTGCTTTTTCCATCCTAAAATCGGAATGTGGATAGGAGCAACGCCTGAACAATTTTTGCAAACAGAAGATGTAAAAATAAAAACAGTCGCTTTAGCTGGAACACAATTATTCTCCCAATCCATCCAATGGAAATCCAAAGAAAAAAAAGAACAAGAATTTGTAACCGATTTTATTGTTTCTAATTTAAAAGAATATTGTACAGCCATTACGGTTTCTGACCCATATACCACTAAAGCAGGAACTATTGCGCATATAAAAACGGATATTACTGCCGAATTAAATTCCAAAAATGATTTGGGAAAATTGATCGAAAAATTGCATCCAACTCCAGCAGTATGCGGTTTACCAAAAGAAATAGCAAAACAATTTATTTTAAAAAACGAAGGTTACAACCGAAAATTTTACTCGGGTTTTTTAGGTGAATTGAATATTGATTTCCGAACTTTTAAAAAAGATAATTCTGATTTATTTGTCAATTTGCGATGTATGGAAGTCGAAAAAAATACAGCTACAATTTACGTTGGTTGTGGCATTACAAAAGAAAGTATACCGGAAATGGAGTATATTGAAACGGTTAATAAATCGATGACAATTAGAAAAGTAGTAAATTTGCAAATAAACTTCACAAAATGAAATTAGATATTTTAGCTTTTGGCGCGCATCCAGATGATGTTGAATTGGGTTGTGGTGGAACTATCGCTAAAGAAATTTCACTCGGAAAAAAAGTGGGAATTATCGATTTAACCCGAGGCGAATTAGGAACTCGTGGTTCGGCTGAAATTCGAGATGCAGAAGCAGCTAAAGCAGCAAAAATACTTGGAATCCAAGCTCGTGAAAATTTACAAATGCGTGATGGATTTTTTGTCAATGATGAAAAGCACCAATTGGAAATTATTAAAATGATTCGAAAATACCGTCCCGAAATAGTGTTGTGTAATGCTATTGACGATCGTCATATCGATCATCCTAAAGGAAGTCAGTTGGTTTCGGATGCTTGTTTTTTATCGGGTTTACGCCGAATTGAAACTACATTAGATAATGAAAATCAGGAAGCATGGCGACCAAAATTGGTGTATCATTACATGCAATGGAAAAATTTAGAACCCGATTTTGTAGTCGATATTAGTGATTTTATTGACATTAAAATGGAATCGATTTTGGCATACGATTCCCAGTTTTACAATCCCGATACCAAAGAACCAGAAACGCCAATTGCTACTAAAAATTTCCTCGACAGTGTAAAATACAGAGCGCAAGATTTGGGAAGAATAATCGGAACCGAATATGGTGAAGGTTTTACTGCTGAAAGGTATTTGGCTGTCAATAGCTTAAGTAATTTGATATAATTTTCTACTTTTTTTCTTTGTAGAATAAAACTTTTTGTAATACATTTGCAGTCGTTAAAATGGTGGTTGTAGCTCAGCTGGTTAGAGCGCTGGTTTGTGGTGCCGGAAGTCGCCGGTTCGAACCCGGTCATCCACCCAAATAACTTAAAAGCTTCCAACTTAGTTGGAAGCTTTTTTAATTTAAAATCGTATGAAAAAAATCATTCTTTTTTTACTTCTTCCTTTGTTATCGTTTGCTCAAATTGATAAAACCATAAAGTTAAAAATTCTTGTTATGCAAAATTTTGTAGCCAAAGGAGGAGAAGGTGAAACGATGTTTTGGCAAACAAAAGGAAAATTAACTTTCGGAATTGTTAATTATACCGACGAACAAAACCCAGTTTTTAAAGAGTTGTTCATCAATCAGTACAGGGAATTGGTGACCATTTATAAAAAAATGATTGTCTCTGAAGATGAAAAAGATACCGCTTTGTACGTTAAAACGTTAATCCGTCAAGAAGAAGATTATCGGAATTTATTAACCAAAGAACAACTTCAACTGTATTTGGATAAGCTCGCTGATTTCGAAAAAAACAATCCGCAAGCGAATGATTCGTATTCTTCGTTATTTTTTTCAGAAAATTTATTGAAAGAATACAAATCGAAAACCAACTGATTTTAGTTGTTTATTCGTTGCAAATCCAAATCATGAAAATCAAAACTGAAATCGATATTTGGTGATATTCCTTTCATTTTTATACTTTGCGCTTTTCCGGTTTCGTCTAAAGAGAACATTGCAAATGCATCACAATTCATCGCTTGGTATTCCCATTTTATGGCAAAAGTATTGGCGTTATAAAAAGCCATCGGACCGTTTAATTTTGGAGAACGGTATGATTTTATCCACAATTGATTCCCTTTTAAAAAGACTTCCATTTTTCCAAACCATTTGTCTTCATAGAGACCAATAAAGTTTTCATTTTTTATTTTCGTATTTTTTTCGGAAGCTACTTTTTCCCAAGTTTTTTTGCTTACATCGTCACCCTTATTTTTATTCTGATTCATCCAGGTAGCAATTTTATCAGTCCAGCCAAAATCATCCAAGCCTAAATAACTATCAGCAATAGTATTGGTTACCGCAGTAAAAAGTCCACCGCCTCCGTTTTCGGTATTGGTCAAAATAACAATCCCTAAGTTCAAATCAGGATACATGGTTACTATTGATAACATTCCAGGTAAACCACCAGTGTGCGTAACTTTTAGATTTCCTTTCTCATCGGACAATCCCCAACCTAAGCCATAACCATTAAAATGGGAATTGTATCTTGGATTAGTATTGGCAGGTTCAACAGTATGTAAGCGCCACATTTCATTGTGATTTTTCAAAGAAAATAAAGTCGATTTTAAGTCGGTTCCATATTTTCCTTTATTCATACGAGTTATCATCCATTTCGACATGTCGGTCACATTCGAGAAGATACCACCGGCTGCACTTCCTATTCCGATATCAAAAGCGTCGATATTTTTTATTGTTCCAGATTCAGATGAATGGGGAGCAGCCAAATTGGTTTTGTCTTTCAATAAACTACCTACAAAAGTATGATCCATTTGCAAAGTTGCTATGATTCTTTTTTGCACAAATTCCTCATAACTCATACCGCTCACTTTGGCGATTACTTCACCTGCCACTATATAAAGAAGGTTGTCGTAATCAAATTGGGTTCTAAAAGCGGATACAGGTTTGAAATGTTGGAAACTAGTTAGTACATCTTTTACGGTAAAGTTGGAGCCATCGGGGAAAAACATCAAATCGCCAACGCCCAATCCGAGGCCGCTACGGTGTGTTAACAAATCGAGAATATTAAAATTTTCCGTAACATAATCGTTATACATTTTAAATTCCGGAAGATGATCTTTCACTTTATCGGTCCATTTTAATTTGCCTTCATCTTCTAAAATGGCAAGAGCCGTCGTGGTGAACGCTTTGCTATTGGAGGCAATTGCAAAATTAGTGTACTCATTAACGGGTTGTTTGGTAGTTATAGACTGTACACCAAATCCTTTTTTGTAAATGACTTTGCCATCTTTAACTATGGCAATAGCAACGCCTGCAACATCAAATTTTGTCAACGATTTTTCAACTAAAGCATCAATTTCTTTTTCGGATATCTGACTGTATACTGAAGTGTTTATAAAAAACAGGAATGAAATAAGTACTATTATTTTTGATTTTTTCATGGTAATTTTATTTTAATTCGTTCTTATTCTTCGTAATAGTTTACGTTATGTTCTTTCAGAAAATCTTTTATGGTTTCGGCATGAATGCATTGTCCTAAGTGAATAAAAGAGTAATTGGAAATCTTTTTGATTTTATTGTTGAGTAGAATTTCTTTGTCTTCTATATCAAATCCCAAATGCAGGTGTTTGGTCGAAAATTGCATTCCGTAAACGATGCCGTCTTTATTAAATAACGGTCCGCCGCTTTGTCCTTTTAATCCAGGAGTACTCATTTCTATTCCGTATAATTTTCCCTCATCGGCTAAAAAGCGAGTGACCATTCCTTCGATTGGAAACCGAGGTGAATTTTTGACTCCAGTGTTTGTCCATTCAATATCATCATTGGTTACATTGTATTGAAAGTTGTTGAATTCCGGAAACGGAAACCCTAAGCGGCATAGAAATTCACCTTGTTTAATTGCTGTTGGATCTTTTCGGAAAATAGCATATTCGCTATAATGCAGTGTTTTATAATTATCAAACTTCACAATTGCCAAATCGTATTTTGGATGCAAAATCCAGGAATACCCTGTAATGGAATCGACACAATCAACAAAAGTACTTTTCATCTGAAGAATAGTTTCGGAATTGAATTTGTATTTTAGTTCTAATCCTTTTACATACGAATTGAATTTTCCATCTTTTGGTAGTTTGTCTCTTTCGGATTTGAATTCGGTAAGGGTTTTTTGCATGTTTTCGGAAGCAATGAGTGCTTCGATGACGTGTTTGCAAGTTACAGCATAACCTTCTCCATTGACAAAAAACAAAGTGGCTGCTCCAGGTATAATTTGTTTGCCACCATAAAACCGCATTATGGTATGAATTGGCCTAGTAAAGTTGGCAACTTTTTCGATGGATTCTTTAAACATTGTGTGGTATTTGACGTTAGTAAGCTATCTATTTTTTGTGTTAATTTTTGTGCACCAATTTCGTTTAAATGATCGGCATCGTAAAAATCAACTTCCCTAAATGATTTATCCATAAGTAAATTATGATAGTAGGTATTTTTATTTTTTAAGCAAATTTGACTTATAGTTGCTATTGTAGTATTGAGTTGTTTTTGCTTTAAATTTTGAATATACGATTTATAGGCAGGGCAAGTTATAAAAAGTATTTTAACATTATGCTGTTTTGAAAACTTAATAATAGCATTTATCGTTTTTTTATTTCTCGAAAACCATCGATTGTTATTTACATTTAAGGTATGTCTTTGTGCTGATTCTTTACCGGTTTCGATTAGATTTTTATTGAATTTTGAATTGTATGTAATGCCATATCCCAGTGAATTGCAACTAATATCTGATTCGTTTTTAATTAGGTATTTTTTCAACCGCGTGATATTATTGCCAAATTTTCCATTGGTTAATTCGAATTGATTCCAAAAATAATGATCTTGATAGATGTCATAATAAATTTTGTAGTTTTTAATTCTCCATTTTTCAACACCTGATTCAAGAGATGAATACATTGAAAAATAATCAATCGGAATAACAATACATTTTAAGTTTTTCCAATTTTTATCGTATTTTTCAAGTAGTGCCAAATCATAATTCAATGATTGTGAAATGTGCGCCGCATTAAAACTTTTGTAGCTACTGTATTTTGGATTGAGTCCAAAATAGATATGAGAATTCCCTAAATAAAGCACTTCAATGGCATTGGAATTTTTATTTAAATAATTGCATTTATAGGAATAATCATTGGGAATATTCCGCAATAAGAGTTCCATCGAAATTAATATAATTACGATTGGCGCTGTGAATAGCAGAATTAAAGCACTGAATTTTCTCATATTAGAATTGGAAGTAAATGAATTGTTGTTCCGCTCCAGCGTGATAAAAGATGGTATAAATTAAAACATAATATAAAGTCCATCGGATCATTCTAGGTAATTTATTTCCCAGTTTTGCTATGGCGAATTGTTCTTCTCTGCCGAGCCATTCGATAATAATAAAAATTAGTAGTGCAATATATAACGGAATTGGTTTTATGGTTGGAAACGTGAATAATGAAGTTGTAAATAGTCTCGATATATAAAGAAATGCGTCGCTTATATTTTCGGATCTAAAAAATATCCAAGCAAAAACCGTTAAACTAAAAGTAAGCGTCATCATCATCACTTCTTTGATGGATGGAAATAGTTTGCCTTTTGCAACAATATCCAAATTGGTTCTGTTGGTATTTAATACGATGGAAGGCATGATATACAACGCATTTAAGAATCCCCAAATAATGAATGTCCAATTCGCGCCATGCCAAAAACCACTGACTAGAAATATGATAAAAGTGTTGCGGACTTTCATCCACATTCCGCCTTTGCTTCCGCCAAGCGGAATGTATAAATAATCTCTAAACCACGTCGATAGTGAAATATGCCAGCGCCTCCAAAATTCGGCAATGTCTCTTGAAAAATAGGGGAACGCAAAATTTCGCAATAAGTCGATTCCGAAAAGTTTCGCCGTTCCTATGGCAATATCAGAATAACCAGAGAAGTCACAGTAAATCTGGAAAGTGAACATTAATGCTCCTACAACAAGTGTGCTTCCCGAATAATTTTCAGAATCATTGAAAATCAGATTGGCGTATTGTGCACATTGATCGGCAATGACAATCTTTTTGAACAATCCCCACAAAATTTGTCGTAAACCATCGACGGCTTTCGTATAATCGAAGGTTCTTTGTTTTTGAATTTGTGGCAATAGATGTGTCGCACGTTCAATCGGACCCGCAACGAGCAGCGGAAAAAAGCTAACAAAAACCGAATAGTCTACAAAGTTTTTTTCGGCTTTGATTCGGTCTTTGTATATGTCGATGACATACGATAATCCGTGGAAAGTATAGAATGAAATTCCAACTGGAAGAATTATTTTTATGGTATACGGATTAACGTTTAATCCAAAATTAGAGATAGTATTGGCAAACGATTCAGCAAAAAAGTTATAATATTTAAAAACGCCAAGAAAACCTAAGTTTATTGAAATACTCAACCAAAACCAAAACTTTTTAACGTTTTTGTTTTGAGCATCTGCCATTTTAATTCCAGTGAAATAATCCAATAAAGTCGAAAAAATGAGTAAGAATAAAAAACGCCAATCCCAACAAGCATAAAAGAAATAGCTCGAAACTAATAAAAGAATATTTTGAAATTTAAGACTTTTGTTTGTCGCAAACCAATACAATAAAAAAACTATTGGAAGAAAAAAAGCAAAATTTAAAGAGTTAAATAACATGCTATCGGTTTTTTATTATTCTGTTTATTTCTTTTGCAATTAATTGAGAAGCAATCGGCGACCAATGGGTATCATCATAAAAATAAATATCTTTTTTGCTGTTGATGGCTTTTGTAATTAGTCTTTTCGAATCAACATACCAATACTCTTTTTTTAAGTTGTCTAAATTTGTGAAGAATAAAGGTTTTAGGTACTTTGAATTGTTTACAATCTGGTCGTAATACGCATCAAATTTATCGGGACACGGAAGCACAATCAGTTGAATGCCTTTGTCTTTACACTTCTTTGTTAATTTATTTAATTGATTGTTTAGGATGTTTGTTGCTTCCTTTGTATTGTTTTCTTCTGCTTTTTTGATGTCTTCTCCTAAAAATAATAGTTTGCGATTATTGCTAGAAAATAAGCTTGACTTTGTAGCAACTTGGTAGGTTTTAGAATAGAATGCATTGTCGTCAAATTGATAATAAAGATGATATAAAGGTAATTTAAGGAGTGTGCTGGAATAAAATGGTGCCGTACTGGTTTCTTCGTCTAAACCATTTTTGGATTTGTATTTTTTTATAGACTTCTTTAATGAAGTAACAGTAATTGTTTTTGTTGTATCGAGGGTAATGGCTCTTTCGATAAAATCCCTTTGTACCGATTCAAGTACAATATAATCCACTTTGATTTTGTCTAACAAATTGCCGTTTAATATGCTGTTCACAGTCTCGATAGGATTTTCGTGCAAGAATCTTTCGACATGCAAAACGGAAAGATTACTATCGGCTAAATAATTCTGATAACCAAAATTTCTTTGCTCTGAAAAGGAATCGCCAACAGTAAGTACATTAAAATGGTGTTTTGCATTCAGATTGATATTCGAGATAGTACTGAAATTAATTTTCTTTTTAATTTCGTTCGAGAACAGTAATTTTCTATCAAATATTTTATCGTCTTTTATAAAACCGATTCGCAGTAGATCTCCTTTGTCTGCCGAATAGAATTGCAATGTCAACAGATACAATAACAAGAAAGGTATTGTAAATAGCGCGGTCTTTACTATAATTTTTTTCATAGTTTAAAAATTAAAATAAATAAACTGTTGATCATTCCCACCAAACCAAAACAAAGAGACGATTAATACTAGATAAAATAAATACCTAAATGACGCCTTCCATTTTAATCCGATTTTTGCTATTGCAAATTGTTCTTCACGACCAAGCCATTCTATGAGTATAAAAAAGGCAATCAAAATATAGAGGATGTTTTTTATTTCTATAGAAGCTATATTGGATTGGTTTGTAAAAATTCCGGAGATATAACTCCAAGCATGATGTAAGTTTTCGGCTCTGAAAAATATCCAGGCAAAAACCGTTAAACTAAACGTTATAATTATCATCGTCACTTCTTTAAAGGATGGAAACAGTTTTCCTTTTGCGACAATATCCAAATTGGTTCTGTTGGTGTTTAATACGATGGATGGCATGATATACAAGGCATTTAAGAAACCCCAAATAATGAATGTCCAGTTGGCGCCGTGCCAAAATCCACTGACTAGAAATATGATAAAGGTGTTGCGGACTTTCATCCACATGCCGCCTTTGCTTCCGCCAAGCGGAATGTATAAATAATCTCGAAACCATGTCGATAGTGAAATGTGCCAACGCCGCCAAAATTCGGCAATGTCTCTTGAAAAATAAGGAAACGCAAAATTTCGCAATAAGTCGATACCGAAAAGTTTTGCCGTTCCTATGGCAATATCAGAATAGCCAGAGAAATCGCAATAAATCTGGAAAGTGAACATTAAAGCTCCTACAACTAATGCGCCTCCCGAGTAATTTGCAGAATCATTAAAAATCAGATTGGCATGTTGTGCACATTGATCGGCAATGACAATCTTTTTAAACAATCCCCACAAAATTTGTCGTAAACCATCGACCGCTTTTGCATAATCAAATTTTCTTTGCTTTTGGATTTGAGGAAGTAGGTGTGTAGCACGCTCAATGGGTCCTGCAACGAGCAGCGGAAAAAAGCTAACAAAAACCGAATAGTCTATGAAGTTTTTTTCGGCTTTGATTCGGTCTTTGTAAATATCGATAACGTAGGATAATCCGTGGAAAGTATAGAATGAAATTCCGACAGGAAGTATCACTTTTAGCGTATAGGGATTGACGTTGAGTCCAAAATTAGCGATAGCATTGGCAAACGATTCAGCAAAAAAGTTAAAATATTTAAAAACGCCAAGAAAACCTAAGTTCACTGAAATACTTAACCAAAACCAAAACTTTTTAGTGTTTTTGTTTTGAGCATCTGCCATTTTTATTCCAGTGAAATAATCCAGTAAAGTAGAGAAAATGAGTAAGAACAAAAACCGCCAATCCCAACAGGCATAAAAGAAATAGCTCGAAACTAATAATAGAATATTTTGAAATTTAAGACTTTTGTTTGTTGCAAACCAATAAAGCAAAAAAACGATCGGCAAAAAAATAGCAAAGTATAAGGAGTTAAAAAGCATGTTGGCGGATTCAAGACCTTAATGCAACAAGGTCATTTAATATTGTAATAATCAAATTTAGTTTTTTATTTCATTTTTTCATCATTTCAGAATATTTTTTTTGGTTTTTTAAAAGCCAAAAGTTATTTCTGAAATAGACTTGGTCTTTACTGTATAATTACTGATTTCTTGATTCAAAATCTCAAAAGGAGTTTTGAAAGCTAGAATCTTTCAGGTCTGTTCTTTAAGCTAAAATGGACTTGTTTAATCTGTTCAATAGTTGTGTTGTTGAAATCTGTACTGTAAAAAAAAAGTCCCGAAATTTTCGGGACTGTCTTTATAATTATCTTGTAAATTAATACAGACTAGGATACTTATTCGGAGCTGCTTCGCTCATAATTGCATAGACTTTTTCGAATACATCTTCGGAAGAAGGTTTTGAAAAATAATCACCATCGGTTCCATAAGCGGGACGATGAGGTTGCGATGCCAAGGTTTGTGGCGCACTATCCAAATGTTGATAGGCGTTTTGATTTTCTACAATTTCTTGAAGAATATACGCGCTTGCTCCACCAGGAACGTCTTCGTCGATGACTAATAAACGGTTGGTTTTAGCAATACTTTTTACAATATCTTTATTGATGTCGAATGGTAATAACGATTGAATATCGATAATCTCGCAATCAATCCCGATTTCTTGTAATTCTTTTGCTGCCTGTTCTACAATTCGAATTGTGGATCCATAAGAAACCAATGTAATGTCGCTTCCTTCTTTGATAGTTTCCACTATACCAATTGGCGTTTTGAATTCGCCCAAGTTGGTTGGCATTTTTTCTTTTAATCGGTAGCCATTTAAACATTCGATTACCAATGCAGGTTCATCAGATGCTAGTAAAGTGTTGTAAAATCCTGCTGCTTTGGTCATGTTTCTTGGCACTAAAACGTGTATTCCACGAATGGCATTGATAATCATGCCCATTGGGGAACCTGAGTGCCAAACGCCTTCCAAACGGTGACCACGAGTTCGTATAATTAAAGGTGCTTTTTGACGACCTTGTGTTCGATATTGCAATGTTGCTAAATCATCACTCATGATTTGAATCGCGTATAATAAATAATCTAAATACTGAATTTCGGCAATCGGACGCAAACCACGCATTGCCATTCCTATTCCTTGTCCAAGTATGGTGGCTTCACGAATACCAACATCGGCAACGCGCAATTCACCGTATTTTTCCTGCATGCCTTCCAATCCTTGGTTCACGTCGCCAATATTTCCGGAGTCTTCTCCAAAGATTAATGCTTCGGGATAGTTACTGAAAATGGCGTCGAAATTATCGCGCAACACTAAACGAGCATCTACTTCTTCGGCAGCTGCGTCATAAGTAGGAGCAACGGCTTTGCTGTTCAATACACTGAAATCGGATTGTGAAAACAAATGCGAACTGAACTTGGGTTGGATTTTAGCAATATAATTTATAATCCAAGTCGCTAATTGTGATTGCGTATTTTCTTTAATGATAAGTCGCAATGCTTTTCGGGCAGCCACAAGTATTTCTTTGCGGATGGGTTCTTTAACAGAAGCCAATTCAGCACTGATTTTTTCTATAAATACTTTGTTATTACTTTGTGATGCGATAGTAGTTAACAAATCCAACAATTCTTTTTGTTCGGATTTAAATGGAGCGGTAAAAGCCAACCAAGCTGCTTTTTTACCTTCTATTACGGTTTTCTTTGCTTCGGCATCGATTTCATTTAACTCTTCAGATGTGGCCAAATCATTTTCGATTAACCACGAACGCATTTTAGATAAGCAATCGAATTGGGTTTCCCATGCTAATCGTTCAGCATTTTTATAACGCTCGTGACTTCCCGAAGTGGAATGTCCTTGCGGTTGTGTTAGTTCTTGTACGTGAATTAAAACGGGAACGTGTTCTTCACGGGCAATCGCCGCCGCTTTTTCGTATGTTGCAACTAAGCCAGGATAATCCCAACCTTTTACGTTGAGGATTTCATAGCCTTTGTTGTCTTCATCACGTTGGAAACCTTTTAGGATTTCGGAGATGTTTTCTTTAGTGGTTTGATGACGTGCGTGAACCGAAATTCCGTATTCATCATCCCAAACACTCATTACCATTGGCACTTGTAAAACGCCAGCAGCATTGATAGTTTCAAAGAATAATCCTTCTGATGTGGAAGCGTTTCCAATAGTTCCCCAAGCAATTTCGTTTCCGTTTTCGGAGAAATTCGTTTGGTTGATTCCTGGAACATTTCTATATATTTTGGATGCTTGTGCTAATCCTAATAGTCGTGGCATTTGCCCGGCAGTAGGAGAGATGTCGGCACTTGAATTTTTTTGTTGTACTAGATTTTTCCAGTTGCCATTTTCGTCTAGTGAATGTGTGGCGAAGTGTCCGCCCATTTGACGTCCGGCACTCATCGGGTCGAAGTTGATATCAGTATGACCGTACAATCCTGCGAAGAATTGCTCGATAGACAATTCACCAATCGCCATCATAAACGTTTGATCGCGGTAATAACCGGAACGAAAATCACCGTTCTGAAATGCTTTAGCTAAGGCGAGTTGTGGGACTTCTTTTCCGTCGCCGAAAATACCAAACTTGGCTTTTCCGGTAAGGACTTCTTTTCGTCCAAGGAGACTGCATTCACGGCTAATGGTGGCAATTTTATAATCGTTTACCACTTCTTTTTTGAAATCTTCAAAGGTAATTTCAACGGAATTTTGTGCTTCGGTCATAATTAAAGGATGCTTGTGGTTGCAAATTTAATTAAAATATGTTTTGGATTTGTGGTTTGGAAGTCAAAAGTTCTTATTTAGCCCTGATTGAAGCCGGTATCCTGTCATTGCGAGGGAACCGTGGCAATCCCGTGAAAGATTGCTTCGTTCCTCGCAATGACAGATAAAGGCGGAAAGCAGGAGAATGGTGGCTTATAAATGCTAAGCGACTGCTTCTAATTACAACAGATTGCTTCGCTTCGCTCGCAATGACGCTGCTTTGATTGACGTTCTGTTTGGCCATTAAAACCACTTTCTCGTGAACAAACCAATGAGTGCATTGGGACTGAACGCTGCGATAAAGCGTATTCGCTCGGCGTAACTTTGTTGTGTGATTTCCCAGCCGTTGGTGGAATAAACGGGAAAATAGAGTTCGAAATAATCGGTGACTAAATTAAGGCGAATGCCGCTGTCGTAGACAAATCGCTCTTTGGTTTGATTGCTTTTTAGAAATCCCAAATCGCCGTAAATTTCAATCCAATTCCACACGTTGAAACTCCCGTTTACGGTGGTTAACCATTGGTTTGCCGTAGGATCTTTTAGTTTTGATTTGAAGCCACCTTCTGCCAAAATGAATTGCTGACTGTACAATCCGCTGTTTTCAGAGCGACCCAGATAGTTGTAATCGAAAAGGTAATCGGAAGGTCGGTCGAGTGCGTAATTGAAATAACTCGAATCGGTGGTATTGTATAAAAACGCTCCGGCATACAAGCGCAAACTGATTTGTCGGTTGTCGTCGAAGAGACGTCGGAAGCTGATTTCGGCATTTGCTTTTCCGAAGTTACTGGCGAATTGCAAATCGGCACCGTAGCCCAAATGCTTGGTGATTTCGGTTTTGGAAGAAACGTATTTGACGTTGAAAACGGAGTAACTGCCTTCATAGGTATTTTTGACGTAGTTGCTTTTTTCGCGATTCACATAGACTTCTCGGAATAAAAGCGTTTGCTTTTTATTGTCGCGGTAGTCGTTTTCCCGGAATCTCAAAATGACAGTTGGATTCAATCTTTGGTAATACGCATCTTGTGCGTAGTGGAAATAATCGCCGCCAATTCCGTATCGGATATTGTATAATTTTTTTTCTCTATTGAACTGATTTACAGCGAATGAAAACGTCCCAGATAAATTATTGGATTTCGTAGAATAGGATGGTGTAATGTCGAAATTAAAAGGTTTGTCGAGAACGGTTTTGTTGTGAAAACGCATTCCGGTGATGAAGCCGTCGTACAAGTTGTATTGCAAAGTTGGGACATAAACAATCTGATTGTAATACGGTTCTTCCAAATCTTTTAGGAAAATAAATTTTATTGGTTTGTTGAAAGGCGAATTGCTTTTTAGTGATTTCCAATTGTTACGTTGGTTGAATTCGGGTACTTCATTTTTATAGTTGATAACGATTTTGTCGGCGTTGTTTCTTTGGAAAGTGTAGAGCGAATCTTCTTTTACAATATCAATCCATTGTTTGAAAACGACTTGTTTGTTTTTTATTCCGTAAATCGAAATCGGAACGGCGACATTCGTTCGGTTGGTGATGCTAAACGAAACACTGTCTTTGGTTTTTGAAACGGAATTGAGTTTGTAGTCGATCAATTTACGCGAGTTGATTAGGATGTCGTAAAACCAATTCAAATCTTTGTTGGTGTGCGATGAAATGGTAGCTTTTAATGTATTGACATCGGTTGGATTGGTATTGGCATACGCCACAAATTCACGAATGCTTTGCTTTAGATTTGGTTCGCCAATGTATTCGGAGAGGTAGTTGAAACTCAATCCGGCTCGGTATTTCGAAGCGATTTTTTCGTTGAATTTTATTAGTGTGTTTTTCGGATCACCCAAAGGTTGGTCGAGATTTTTCCGCGCCATCAGCATGTAAAAATAGCTGTACTGTCCGTTAAAATCGAGCGATACTAAGTTGTATCCTCGGAACAATTTGTAATTGGCAATTTTTCCCATCATTTTGACATCGGGATAGAATTCTTCGATGTATTTCATCATGTAATAGACTTGTATCGCATCGAAAATCCAGTTGTCTTTTCGCGAGTCGAGTTGAAGGGAATTTTTCAAATAGTTGTTTAAATACGTTTTTAAAAACTTCAATTCATAGATAAAATCATCGGGAAACGGACTGATAATTCGGGGCAATTGGTTCAAACCGTAAAATGGATTTTTCTCATAATCGCTTTGTGAAACGGTGAGTTTTCCCAAACTATTTTTACCCAAGTTTTCGGAAACGTAATTCACTACTTTATCAATGATAATGGCTTTGTTGAGCTCGCTGACTTTGCCTGCTTTGATGTTGGACAACACTTCGATGGTGCTGTTTTTATATAGTGTGAACGAAGGTTTCTTTTCGATATACAGCGGCAAATCTAGCATCTTTTTGTTGGAGAACGAATAACTGTTTTCGGTTTGAGTCGTTTGCTTTAAATCGGAAATGATTTTGTATTCATTCGAAAGAGTAATCTTCAAATCGACATCGTAAAGTGCATTCGGAATATCATCTAAATTGAGATTGCTATAATTGACAAACGCGTGATTTTCGTATTTTGCTGGCGTGATAATCCAATTCTTCAGCGTAAAATCGCCATTAGAATTGTACCCGTAATTGGTATATTTATCATCCGGAATTTTAAGCACATACGATAAAATAAACGTCGCTTTTTGGTTCGGAAGGATTTTGTTCTGGAGTTGTAATTGTAGTAGATCGGGATTTTCTGTTGGTCGTTCCCAAGTTAGTAACGCTTTGTTTTCATCGGCGATAATCAGATTGCTGGTGCTTCCTTTTTCTTTTGTTGTTGCCAAATGAAAACTGCGAACAAACTCGTCGGAGAAGCGTTTTCCTAAAGGCGTATCCCGACTCGAATACGCATTGTTCCAATCGTTTAAAACAATGGTAGCAATCGTATCGTTGGTTTGATTGTTAAACGTCAGCTCTTGATAAACAGTAAGTAGTTTTTTCTCACCATCCACTTCAACAGTCAAATTGGAATGATGTTGTGCAGCTAGTTTTATCGAACTCAATAAAACTAAGAGTAGGAGTAGGTGGTTTACTTTGGATTTCAAGTCAATTTCTTTTTCAAATGCTAATATAAATATTTACGAAGAAATAGCGCAATTGTTTTTAAAATAAAAAGAATAAGTACTTTTTGTCATTTCGACGAAGGAGAAATCACAGAATCTAAATTACTTTATGTGATTTCTCCTTCGTCGAAATGACAAACTATAAAAAACATATTGTTTCCTAGAAATTCGGACTCAAATTGTATTTTTTGTAGAAATTGTCCAGCACGGCTACGACTTCATCTTCGGTATCAACAATTTTTATGAGGTTCAAGTCATCTCCATGTGCATTTTTGTGTTCGTCAATCATAGTGCTTCTAACCCAGTCCAGTAAACCAGACCAGTATTTGGAACCAACTAATATAATTGGGAACTTCTCTATTTTTTTTGTTTGGATGAGTGTCATCGCTTCAAACAATTCGTCTAAAGTCCCGAATCCTCCCGGCATTACGACAAAACCTTGCGAGTATTTAACGAACATTACTTTGCGTACAAAAAAGTAATCAAAGTTCAGGTTTTTGTCTTTATCGATATACGGATTGTAGTGTTGTTCAAACGGTAATTCGATGTTCAAACCTACCGAAGTTCCTTCGCCGCGATGCGCGCCTTTGTTACCGGCTTCCATGATTCCGGGACCGCCACCTGTGATTACGCCGTAACCAGCTTTACTGATTTTGTAAGCGATGCGTTCGGCCAATTGGTAATACTTATCTTCGGGTTTCGTACGTGCCGAACCAAAAATCGATACACAAGGTCCGATTCGCGCCATGCTTTCGTAGCCATTCACAAACTCCGACATGATTTTAAAAATCGCCCATGAATCGTTAGAGCGGATTTCATTCCACGTTTTTTGCTTTAATCTTTCCTGTATTCTGTGGTCTTCGTTTTCGAATTCGTTAATTGCCATAGTCTTTTCTTTTTTCTTTTTTATTTGAAGCTATTTCCCGCTTTCCGTTCCAATCTTTTAAAAATTTGTCCTTCGACAAGCTCAGGATGACAAGTTTTAAAAAGGATTTTCACTGCAATCGGGGCTAGAACCTGTCTGCTAAAATACTTCTTTTTTTCAAAAATAGAATTGCTTTAAACTAATATTCCTGAAATTTTTTTTGAATTGGATTTGTCATTCTGAGGCACGAAGAATCTCCACTTAGTTAATTTTCTAAAAATTACCTTTTTGAAAAAGGATTGTAAAGATTCTTCGTGCCTCAGAATGCCAAATACTAAAGTAAATATTCAATTATTTTTAGTAATTTTAAAAAATAATCGCCATTTAAAAAAGTAAACGCCATGTTAGAATTTGAAGAAGGTTACCATGTCTATTATGTCTATATCATCACCAATAAAGCTAAGACAGTTTTATATATCGGACTGACAAATAATTTAAAAAGAAGGTTACAGGAACATAAAAATAAATTAAATCCTAGTTCATTTTCAGCTAAATATAATGTCCATTACCTATTGTATTATGAAAAATTTACTTGGATTCAATTAGCAATTGCCCGTGAAACGGAAATAAAAGGATGGTTAAGAATTAAAAAAATAGACTTAATCAAAACAATGAATTCCGAATTAAATTTTCTAAATCATCTGTTTCAATAGGATTGAGATTCTTCGTGCCTCAGAATGACAAAATACGACTACTGTGTCATTCTTTGCGGATTGCTTTGTCATTCTGAGCCCGCGAAGAATCTCCGCATAGTTAATTTCAAATTCCTCTGTTTGAATAGGAATGAGAGATTGCTTCGCCTGTTCAGTCTTCGACCTCGAGTCTTCGTGCCTCAGAATGACAAAATAGGACTACTGTGTCATTCTTTGCGGATTGCTTTGTCATTCTGAGCCCGCGAAGAATCTCCAAAAGCAAGGCAAAATACTAACTCAACTCTTTTTTCAAAAACTGCGCAGTATAACTGGTTTTGTTTTTAATAATTTCTTCTGGAGTTCCTTTACAAATGATGTCACCACCACCTTTTCCGCCTTCCATACCGATGTCGATAATGTAATCAGCGAGTTTGATCACGTCCATATTGTGCTCGATAATCAGTACCGTATTTCCTTTATTTACAAGTTTATTGATTACGTCCATCAGTACGCGGATGTCTTCAAAATGCAAACCCGTTGTCGGTTCGTCCATGATGTAAAAGGTATTTCCCGTGTCTTTTTTAGAAAGCTCTGTTGCCAGTTTGATACGCTGCGCTTCGCCACCCGAAAGTGTGGTGCTTTGTTGTCCTAAAGTAATGTATCCCAAACCAACATCTTGAATGGTTTTTACTTTTCGGTAGATTTTCGGAATGTTTTCAAAATAAACTACCGCTTCATCTACCGTCATGTTCAACACATCGGAAATCGATTTTCCTTTGTAACGAATTTCCAAAGTTTCCCTGTTGAAACGTTTTCCCAAACAGGTTTCACATTCTACGTATACATCGGGTAAGAAACTCATTTCAATAGTTCGTACGCCGCTTCCTTCACAGGTTTCACATCGTCCACCGTTGACGTTAAAACTAAAACGTCCGGCTTTGTATCCGCGAATCATTGCTTCCGGCGTTTGTGTAAATAGGTTTCGGATTTCACTAAAAGCATCGGTATACGTCGCCGGATTCGATCGCGGTGTGCGTCCAATCGGACTCTGATCGATATCAATGACTTTGTCGATATGTTCTAAACCTTCAATCTTTTTATACGGTTGTGGTTTTTTAACGCCATTAAAATAATAGGCATTCAGGATAGGGTAGAGCGTTTCGTTAATTAAGGTCGATTTCCCACTTCCTGAAACTCCGGTCACACAAATCAGTTTTCCCAAAGGCAATTCGATAGTAACATTTTTTAAATTATTTCCTGTGGCTCCAGTAAGTTTTAAAAATTTCCCGTTGCCTTCACGGCGTTTTTTCGGAACTTCAATTTCTTTTTCTCCGTTGATGTATTGTGCGGTAAGCGTATGTTCTGCCAATAATTGTTGTGGAGTTCCTTCGCTGATGATTTTGCCACCGTTTTTTCCGGCTTTCGGACCGATATCAATTACCCAATCGGCACGGACAATCATGTCTTTGTCGTGTTCTACTACTAAAACAGAATTCCCAATATCGCGTAAGTTCTCCAATGAATTAATCAATCGGTCGTTGTCTCTTTGATGCAATCCAATACTCGGTTCGTCCAAAATATACAACACGCCAACGAGTTGCGAACCGATTTGTGTTGCCAATCGAATGCGTTGTGCTTCACCACCGGAGAGCGATTTTGAACTTCGGCTCAACGCCAAATAATTCAAACCTACATCCATTAAAAAAGTCAATCGCGATTTGATTTCTTTGATGACTTCGGTAGCGATGGCTTTTTGTTTTTCGGATAAATGTTTGTCCAATTCGGCAAACCAAACTGTCAATTCCGAAATATCCATTGCGGATAAATCGGCTATGTTTTTATCATTGATTTTGAAATAGAGCGATTCTTTTTTCAATCGCGTGCCGTGACATTCAGGACAATCGACTTCGTCCATGAATTCTTTCGCCCAACGTTTTAAAGATGTCGAACCACTTTCGTCGTGTTGGTTTTTGATGAAATGCGAAATCCCTTCAAAGTCAATCTTGTAATCTTTGGTTACGCCAGCTGCAGTTGATTTGATTGAGAATTTTTCGTTGCCACCGTTCATAATCATATTCATGGCTTCGGCCGGAATTTTCTCAATCGCATCACTCAATGTGAATCCAAATTTTTCACCAATAGTTTCCAATTGCTTGAACATCCACGAACTTTTGTATTCACCCAATGGCGCAAAACCTCCTGCTTTTATTGATAATTTCGGATTTGGAATGATTTTCTTTTCGTTGATTTGATGGATGGTTCCCAATCCGTTGCAGACATCGCAGGCACCTTTTGGTGAGTTGAAGGAGAACAAATTGGGTTCCGGATTTTGATACGAAATTCCAGTTGTAGGACACATCAAGGTGCGACTAAAAAAACGGACTTCCTTGCTGTCGTGTTCAATCACCATCATAATGTCATCGCCATGGTGCATCGCAGTTTTGATGCTTTCGGATAAACGTTTGTCGGTGTCGGCATCGTCTTCAATCTGCATTCGGTCGATGACAATTTCGATATCGTGGGTTTTGTAACGGTCGAGTTTCATTCCGGGAAGGATATCCTGAATTTGTCCATTCACACGCACTTTTACAAAACCTTGTTTGGCAATTTGCTGGAACAATTCGGCGTAATGTCCTTTACGTGCTCGGATAACTGGCGCGAGAATATTGATGCGTTTACCTTTAAAATTTTCAATAATCAATTCCTTGATTTGATCATCCGAATAGGAAACCATTTTTTCGCCGGTGTTGTAACTGTAAGCATCGGCAGCCCTTGCGAAAAGCAAACGCAGGAAATCGTATATTTCGGTAATCGTCCCAACGGTAGAGCGCGGCGATTTGCTAGTCGTTTTTTGTTCGATAGCAATTACTGGTGAAAGACCGTCGATTTTATCCACATCGGGACGTTCCAATCCACCAAGGAATTGCCGCGCATACGCCGAAAACGTTTCGATGTAGCGGCGTTGTCCTTCGGCATAAATGGTGTCAAAAGCCAAAGACGATTTCCCGGAACCTGAAAGTCCGGTGATCACCACCAGTTTTTCTCTGGGAATGGAAACGTCAATGTTTTTGAGATTGTGGACGCGAGCGCCAGTAATTTCTATAGTATTTTCGATGTCAATCATAGCAATTTTGTTCGAAATGCAAAGGTATTGATTTTGATTGAAATTTCTAGAGTGGAGCTACTTCTTAAGCGAATAATTAACATAAAAAAAACGCCATCAGTTAGGATGGCGTTTTATAAATTAAAATGGGTGTTTATTCTTTTACAAATTCGTCAAATGTTTTTAATACAAATGGAATGTTGTTAGCTGACGCTTGTTTTAAATACGTAGTTTGGTATTTTGTTTTTAAAGCGTTGAATTCGTTATCTGCTGTATCGAAAAGTTGTTTTATTAATTCCATATTTTCTATTTGCGAGCTAGAAGGTGCTTTAAAATTAGAAGCGATATTAGAATACAAATCCCCTAATTTCTCACGTAGTTGTGGCTCAGCAGCACCTACATAACCATCGCCAGTTGTAACTACCATTTTGGCTTTTAGTGTTTCGAAAGCGGTTTTTATTTTAGTTCCTTCTTTTGTAAAACCTTTATTTTTTTCAATAAGCTGTGTCAATAATTTAAGTGTTTCGTCAATTTCATATACACTGTACGCTAGCTTTTCATTCATATTGAATAAGGTTCTGGTGGTTTCCATTTGTATTTTTCTATCTTCTTTGCTAACGGCACTTTTCGGGTCGTTTTGTACCGTTATGGTATGTGTATAGGTTGTTGTTCCTTTGGTGATGACTACTTTGTAATTACCTTCCGCCACTCTCGGAGGCGTAAATCCAGAGTTAGAAATGGTTTTTCCTGCAGCTATTTTTGGATTTTTCCTGTTGTAATTCCAATTCACTACATTGATTCCTTTTTGTTTCCCAGGAGAAAGTGAAACGATTTTTTTTCCGTTTTCATCTTGTACTTCCATATCCATTTTACCAAGCGTGTGGCGTTTTTTTAGATAATAGATAATTTGTGCACTGGTGTCGGGATTACCTCCTACAAATTCCATTTCGGTAGCCGTGGTTCCAAAACTTGATTGTTCTTCTATTACAGCTGGTTTCAAATCGAAAAAATGTAAATCTTCATTCAAAACAGCTTGATTGATTTGACGCAAAGGACTAATATCATCCAAAATGATAATACCTCTTCCATGTGTTGCCATCACCAAGTCGTTGGTTTTTCTGTTTAACTCCATATAATGCACCGCTACATGAGGCATGTTATTAGTGAAATGTGACCAATTGCTTCCGCCGTCAATAGTGATGTACAAGCCCTTTTCCGTTCCTAAAAACAAGAGATTCTCATTGACAAAATCTTCCTGAATGTTGCGCACAAATCCGTCTACATCGGTAGTGATAATCGATTTCCAAGTTTTTCCGAAATCGATTGTTTTATAGGTGTACGGTGTAAAATCATTTTTGGCGTGACCTTCAAAAACGGCGTATGCTACACCAGCACCGAAGACACTCGCTTCGATATGATAGCACCACGTATTTTTTGGTAAACCTGTAATGTTCGCAATTACGTTCGTCCATGTTTTTCCGCCGTCTTGTGTTACCTGAACGTTTCCGTCGTCGGTTCCCACCCAAATCACACTTTCGTTTACCGGTGATTCGGCAATGGTGAAAATGGTACAGTGATTTTCGGCTCCTGAATTGTCTTTCGACAATCCACCTGAATTTTCCTGATTCATTTTTACTTTATCATTGGTCGTTAAATCGGGAGAAATTTTCACCCAGGTTTTACCCATGTCTTCTGATTTATGAACGAACTGACTTCCCATATAAAAACGATCGGGTTGTTTTTTGCTGATTTCCATTGGCGCATTCCAATTGAAACGCAATTTCGGATCTCCTTTTACAGGCAAAGGTTCAATAGTAACTAGTTCTTGTGTATCGGTGTTGAAACGCCAAACGTTTTCTGCACCTTGCATTTCACTATAAATGATATTTTTAGTTGGATGTTTGATAACTCTGAATCCATCACCTTGACCAATTCGTGTCCAATCGCGGGCTTCAACGCCACCCGGACTTTTAGTCGGACCGTACCACGAACCGTTGTCTTGTAAACCTCCGTAAACGTTATACGGTTCTTTATCATCAATGCTCACATGATAAAATTGGGAAACGGGCAAATTGGCCACCATTTCCATTGTTGACCCACCATCCCAACTTCGGTAAACACCACCGTCGGTAGCGCAAAACATTCGGTTGCTGTCATTACTATCAAAAATAATATCGTGAATATCCGAGTGCATGTTTCCTAAACCTTTGAATGTTTTTCCGCCATCGCGACTAATAGAACCGCTCAATCCGCCTTTAACAACAATGTCTGGATTTTTGGGATCTACTACTATTCTGGAAAAGTAGAAAGGACGCACCACCAATCCGAAATCGTTATTCAAATGTTGCCATGTTGCACCTGCGTCGTCAGAACGGTACAATCCGTTAGCGCTACTTTTTTCGGTTTCTAGAACAGAATATAAGATATTGGAATTGGAAGGCGCAATGGCAATGGCAATTCGTCCTAATTTCCCTTGTGGAAAACCATTGTGAATTTTATTCCATGTTTTGCCACCATCGGTCGATTTGAATAAAGCCGATTGCGTTCCGCCTGAACTGAATGACCAAGCGGTTCTTCGAAATTCCCAAAAGGAAGCATACATAATGTTTGGATTGTTGGCATCCATAACCAAATCGGAGCAGCCTGTTTTGTTGTCGATAGAGAACACTTTTTGCCACGTGGTTCCACCATCGGTAGTTTTGTATATCCCTCGTTCATCGCTATCTCCCCAAAGTGCTCCCAAAACGCCAACCCAAACTACATCACTATTAGATGGATCAACAATTATAGAACTGATACGGTCGGATTTTGGCAATCCCATGTTTTTCCAGTTTTGTCCGCCATCGGTCGATTTGTAAATTCCGTCTCCGACAGAGACGCTATTACGTGTCCAAGTTTCACCCGTACCTACCCAAATATTCTGGTCGGGTTTGGAAGGATCGATAGCAATACAACCTATAGATTGAATATGTTCGTCGAAAATAGGAGTGAAGGACGCGCCGCCGTTGTTGCTTTTCCAAACGCCACCACCAGCCGTTCCGGTATAGATAATTTTATTGTTTTTTGGATGCATTGTCAATTCGGAAATACGACCACTCATGAGTGCTGGCCCTATATGCCGCGCTTTCATATCTCCAAATAATTCTTTTCCTTTCAGGATAATTTTATCCTGTGCTGTGGCATTAAACGAAATAAAAACAAAAGTAAATAAGGTTAATATGTTGATTTTTTTCATGTTTTTTAGATAAAAAAAATCCTCAACATGTAGTTAAGGATTCGTTGTTAGTATATAAATTATTCAGTTGGAAAAGAAAAAGCTTTATCTTCAACCACTGGATTTAAAGTAATTTTTTTAATTTTTAAATCTTGTCCACCTTGGTTCATTGCAAAAGGAAAAAAGATGCCATCTACTTCTTGGTAATCACTCATAGTTGAAACTGATTTTTCCCCTTTCATTGGACCTTCTTTGATTTCTGTTTCCGTTGCGATTGGCAAACCATTTTCGGTATCAAAAAAATAATAACTTACATCGTCTTGCTTCACACCATTTACTGTAACTGGTTTTTTAGTAAATTTCACTTTATAACATTCGGTTCCTTCTTTTGTTTCTTTACCCACATATTCAGCTGCATATCCTTTTGTTTTATAATCTAACAAAGCATCAGGAAAATCTTGATTGCTCAGTTTTGCATTTTCGGTTGTTTCAGCATCCGCTTTTTCGGCTTTCATCGTCATGAAATTGGTAGTCCAAATCGAAGTTCCATCCGAAGCCATTTGCGTAAGTTCTTTTCCTTGAAGATTGATTTTTACATACATTTTACCGCCCGTTAATTGCACCATTTCTACAGGGATTTCCATTCCTTGAGCATTAACAGACATTTCCATTTTAATTCCTTTAACTGTTTTTAGTTTATCAGCGCCGCCAATAGTTTTAATGTATTTTGAAATAATTTCATCGGCATTTTGAGCAAAAACGGTAGCACCAGTTGCAGAAAATAAGAAGAGAATAACGGCTAATTTTAAGGTTTTCATACTATTTATTTTAAAGTTGTTTTGATTAGTAGTTTGTTTTCAAAAAACGTTACAATATAAATAAATATTCTAAATGAAAAACTTATTTATAGAATATTATTGTGTTACTATTCATCCTATTCGTAAAGATTTTTATATTTGAAAAAATAATAAAGCACAAGCAAATGAAATTATTAGGAATAGGATCTCGAATTAAACACCCTGAAATGGGACTTGGAGTAGTAACCAATGTGACATCAAAACATTATTGGGTAACGTTTATAGAAAGCGGAATTGAAACGATCGAATTGGATTCGGAAATCGAAATTATAGAAGCTGTAGAAGATGAAGTCGATACTGTGAGTTTTTATGAAGTGGAAAAAACGTTGAAAAATATACTTCAAAAATGGAGCGATATTACGCAAGTTGTTCCGATCGCTGATAAATGGAAAGGCGGCAAATTGATTATGGAACCGAGTACTCCAACCTCCAACAAAGAAGTGCCGATTGATGTTTTTTTTCATAAGATCGTGATGGTTCGCGACCGTGTGAGAGTAATGGAACAAAAAATAAATTCGAGTAATTTAGAGGAAGCAGAAAAAATCGAAATGCAACAATACATTACCAGAATTTATGGAAGTTTAACTACGTTTAATGTGTTGTTTAAAAGTCAGAATGATTATTTTGTTGGCGAGAAAACTAAATAAGATATAATGATTATTAGAAATTCTTTATTTAGTTTCGCCATTTACCTATTAGTATAGAGAGTCGAATACAAGCATTGCGTCTTTCCCGCGCAGGCGGGAATCTATTTTTCAGATTATGGATTTCCGCCTACGCGGGAAAGACGCAGTATAATTAATACGTAATTTGAAAAAATTAAATAAGAATGGCTGGTAAAAAGTTTTCAATAGATAATTAAGTTTTTTACTCGATAATCATTTCTTTTAGCTTTTCCCTGTAGGCTTCGAGCAACTCCATTTTATAGAGAAGTCCGAAGAATTTTCCGTTTTTGATGACTGGCAACACGTCGTCATTGGAAGTTTCGAATTTTTCCATGATCATTTCCATGCCGTCATCATGGTTGATTACTGCTTTTGGCTGTGTCATCACTTCGCGTACATTGGTGAATTTTATCCGAAACGGATTGAATGCTATAGGACGCAGCGTTTCAAAATCGACAATGCCAAGTAATTTGTTGTTTTCATCTAAAACAGGAATCAACTGTTGGTGCTTTACCGACAAATGTTCGATGACGCTCTCCAGAGAATTGTCTAAGGATATGGTTTTAACATCGGTTTGTACCTGCTTTAAAAAATCGATGCTTTGTAGAATATTCTTGTCTTTATCACTGGTAAAAACATCGCCACGATTCGCCAAATCCCTAACATCCATAGAATGTTTATCCAATTGTTTTGAAACGGCATAACTAATCGAAGATACAATCATCAAGGGTACCATCAGATCATAACCGCCAGTAATTTCTCCAATCAGGAAAATGGCTGTTAAAGGAGCATGAAACAATCCACTTAGAATTCCGGCCATTCCCACAATCGTAAAATTGGCTGTTGGTAAATGCGAATTGATTCCGGTCAGGTACATGAACTTGGCTACGAAAAATCCCAAATAAGAACCGACAAACAGCGAAGGAGCGAAGTTACCTCCATTTCCGCCAGAGCCTAATGTCAAACCTGTTGCAACTGATTTGAGTAAAACGATGGTCCCGACAAAGGCGAGCAAAATCCATTCATTGCTTTTTTGACTTTCTAAAACGGTGTTGTCTAGTAAAGCTTCCGGATTTGCAGTAGAAAGTGTTTTAATCGTTTCATAACCTTCTCCAAAAAGCGCAGGGAAAAAGAAAATCAATAACGCCAAAAGACCGGCTCCAAATAATGCTCTTCGGTAACTGTTCGTTTTAAATTTGCTTAAATAGTGTTCTACTTTTCGGAAGTTCCGCGCATGATATACTGATACTAATCCTGCTAATATTCCGAGTAGTACATAGTAAGGCGTATTGTGAAAATCGAAATTTTGTTCTTTTTCAAAGCTCAATAAAACATCTTGGCTTAACAGAATTTTAGAAACCAAAGCTCCTGTTGCCGCCGAAATAATGATG
>JANNCY010000079.1:0-4608 GCA_031387085.1 Flavobacteriales bacterium
ATTGAGTTCGTTATCCTGCAAAAACTGCATGATGTTGTTTTTGTAGATTTTGTAGATTTTAACATCAACTGCTTTTAGGTTTGCCGCTTCAAAATTGATTTTTAAATTATTGGAACTTGGCAAAATGGTACCGCTTTTTATCAGTTTAACTCCGGGTTTAACCTGTTCGAATTCGAGTTTTTGCGAATAGTTTTCTTTCATTTTGAAGCCATACTCGCTTTCAATTCCTTGAAAAACTTCTATTAAGGTACTTCCCGAGAACGATTGTTGAATTGCCTCTGTAATCTCTTCCACAGGAACTACGGCAGCTGCCGAATCAACAGCAATAGAAGTTGTATCAACCGCTGCAATTGCGGCTTGGTTTTCTGTTCCTTTATCGACTCCTGAATTTTTGTTTTCGTTACTGAAAAATACTTTTAAAACATTGCCCATCGTCGCAAATTTTAAATTATTCGTATTTTCTATGGCAATCAAACCTTTAAAATCCTGGTCTTTTTTTAGTGGGTCGGAGAAGTTAATTAAAACTGATTGGTTGTTGGCATCACCGACTTCAATCTTTAACACTTTGAATCGGTGTTTACCTGGGACTGGGAATTTTACTTCCCCTTTTTGGTCAATATCGACATCATCACCATCCCATGCTATACGAATTTCTGAATCAGAATTGAAGCGCTGAATGCTGTCAATTATAAACTTAAACTCGGTAGTAGAGCTGGTGGCTTTTTCAAATTTGATTTTTAAATCGGCATTGTTTTGAGACGCTTTAATCAATTTTTGGGCGTCTTCAAATTTCAAGTTATCTGCCGTTTTTATAGTTCCATTGAGGTAATACCAATCTTTATTGTAGGATTGCAAATCTTGTGTTGTCACTAAAAAATCCTGCTTGATGGTTTTGATGGAAAAATTAAAATTGGCTAATTCGTTGGGTACTTTATCGGTAATCTTCGAAAGCCGCAAGGTAATTTGATACAAGGTATTTTGTTCTAATTTCTCTTTCGGAATAAACGCAATAGTGTTGCTCGAAAGCGCTACGACTTTTCCGCTTACACTTGGGGAAATATCGAATAAGTCATCGTCTAATTCTTGGTTGGTTTTCCAATCGCTTTTATTGAATGCCAATTGCACCCTAAAATCCGAGTCGGCCGACACAAAACCAGAAGAGAAACTCGCGATGTAATCCTTATACAATGAAAAATCAGAATCAAAATCGGCAGCCGATTTTTTGGAACAAGAATGCAATACAAAAATTGCGAGAAACAAACCGATTAACTTACTGGTTTTCATAAAAGTAAAAGGAATTAAGAGTTAGAACTTTTTTCTTGAAAAATCACTTTTTTAACATTTCTCAATTAATGCTATAACACAAATAAATTGCAAATATTGTAGTGAATATAAAATAAATTTTTGGACTATTTTTCTTGTAAAAAAGTTGTTCCTTATTTTCTTCTAGCAGCAAAAAAACGCTTCATTAAATCGGCCGCTTCACTTGCTAAAACTCCTTGAATTACTTGGGTTTTTGGATGCAACTGGGTTCCGAAAGTCAGGTAACCTCGTTGCTCATCACGAGCGCCAAATACAATTTTAGAAATCTGACTCCAATACAAAGCACCGGCACACATTTGACAAGGCTCTATAGTTACGTATAACGTGCAGTCTTTTAAGTATTTTCCACCAAGAAAATTAGCCGCTGCAGTGATTGATTGCATTTCGGCGTGAGCGGTCACATCATTGAGTAATTCGGTAAGATTATGACTTCGGGCAATGACTCTATTATCGATAACGATGATAGCACCAACAGGAATTTCGCCTTTATCGAAAGCCACTTCAGCTTCTTGAAGGGCTTTTTTCATGAAGTAGTCGTCGGTAAAAGGATTTTCCATAGTGCGAAATAGTCGCTTATTTATTAACCACTTTATAAATTTTAGAAAACTGGTCACTTTTTATTTCTACTACATAATTTCCATTTATGAAATTAAAAGGAATGGCGTTTATTCCGTTTTGCAAATTGGTTTCCAAGGATTTCAATAATTTTCCGTCGTAAGTGTAAATTGTTAATACATACTTGTTTTCAAAACCATTTGCTACTTGTAGTGTCAATTTATTGTCCTTAATCGGATTGATAATTTTTATATCGAGAGCGGTGTTTTCAAAATGGGCTAAACTTAAAACTTGTAGCAATGCTGCATTGGCATTTACGCGTCCCCAACCCATATATTGATCCCAACCTGCAACATCTTCAGATGGCAAACCGACCTGATCTTGTGCTGTATTTTGAATTATGCTTTTTATTTGAGCTGGTGTTAAACTGGCATTTTGAGATTTTATCAAAGATGCCAAACCTGCCACTAGTGGCGTAGCTTGAGATGTTCCTCCCCAATAGGAATTATACCCTGTGTTACTGGCATAATCCAATCCCCAAATATAATTCCCTGGTGCTACAACAGAAATATGATTTCCATAATTACTCCCCGAAGTGGCGCTCCAAAAAAACGGTGCTGTTCTACGATCGTTAGAATTAGTGGAACCAACTGCAATTACATTCGGAATTGTAGCTGCATATCCCGAAGGATAATAAGTCGTACTGTTATTGAAATTCATTGTACAAGCTACAAAAGTAACATCGTTAGTGTTGGCATAAACCAAAGCATTCGATAAAGCAGTGCTTGCGGTACTTCCTCCAACCGACATGCTAATAATTTTGGCGCCATTATCGGTTGCATAATAAATCGAATTAGCCATAGCCGAATAGCTTCCCGAATTGTTGCTGTCCAAAACTTTTAAAGCCATAATTTTACTATTCCAATTCACGCCAGCATAACCCACACTGTTGTTTGGAATTGCACCAATAATTCCGGCACAATTGGTACCATGTCCGTAATCATCTGTCGGATTGTTATCTGAATTTACATAATCCCAACCTTGATAATCATCAATCAATCCGTTTCCATCATTGTCAACACCATCAATTGGTTCTAATGTTGATTTATTCCAAATTCTACTGGCAATATCGCTATGCGTCAGTCGAATACCGGTATCAGGAACTGCAATGATCATATTTGGATTTCCTGTTTGTATGTCCCATGCCAATTCCATATCCGTATCGGCATCATTGGTTGAAGTATAAGGCATTCCTGAAACCGTAAAAGTGCCGTTGTTAAATAAACCCCATTGCCGACTATATAAGGCGTCGTTGGGTGTGGTTGTTACTGTACTTGTACCTTTTACACCCGCTCCATGAGCTATGTAATCGGGTTCAACATAATCCAATACATTGGTGTTTTGGTAGTCTTGAAGTACTTCTGGAATGTTTACAGGTGCGTTAAAAACAATCAAAAAAGTTTGGGTTTTAGCATGTTGTCCTATCGGTTCTATTTTAGAAACAGCCAACGATTGATTTAAATTATCCAATACAGGAATACCAAATGAATAAGTAGTTAAATCAATCCTGTTACTGCTATAATTAGCATCATTAATTTTTAGTAATATGTGATTTGGAGCAAACTCTTCATTGTTTTGTGAAAAAACTATTGCAGAGAAAAAAAGCACAATGGTTAAAAATTGATTTTTCATAAGAATAGGTGTTTAAACAAATGTACTAAAAATTGTATTACAAAATTATTTTTTACTTTTTTGATGGCTAAACTATATTTATACAAAGGAATACATTTATAAATAGTAATTTTGTGATTAAATGCTACAGTATTGAAGACTTTATTATCAGACATAAATAATCCAACCGATTTAAGAAAATTGGAGACCGCGCAATTGCCAAAACTAGCAAAGGAATTGCGCGATTATATCATTGATATTGTTTCAGTAAAAGAAGGGCATTTAGGGGCAAGTCTCGGTGTTGTAGAATTGACTATCGCCTTGCATTATGTTTATAACACGCCCGAAGATTTATTAGTTTGGGATGTGGGACATCAGGCGTATGGACATAAAATCCTAACGGAAAGAAAAACAAAGTTCGATACCAATCGACAACTTGGCGGCATATCAGGTTTTCCAAAACGAAGCGAAAGTGTTTATGATACGTTTGGCGTGGGGCATTCGTCGACTTCGATATCGGCAGCGTTGGGAATGGCGATTGCGTCTCAATTGAAAGGCGAAAACAAACATCATATTGCCGTTATTGGCGACGCCTCTATTGCTAGTGGAATGGCGTTCGAAGGATTGAATCACGCGGGTGTTACCGATGCCAATTTATTGGTGATTTTAAACGACAATGCTATCGGAATTGATCCGAGTGTTGGTGCTTTGAAAAACTACTTGACTTCGGTTAAAGACGGAAAAAATCCTAAGCAAAACAACATGATAAAATCGTTGAATTTTGATTACTCCGGACCTATAGACGGACATGATATCTTTGCTTTAATTTCAGAATTAGAACGTTTAAAAAAAGTAAAAGGCCCGAAATTTCTTCATATCATTACCACCAAAGGAAAAGGGTTACAACAAGCCGAAGACAATCAGGTGAAATACCATGCACCGGGAAAGTTTGATAAAACTACTGGTGAAATCCATCCCTTGCGTCGCCATTCCGGCAGAAAGTGTCACAGCATGTTGTTCGGCAATGCCCACATCAAAAGCCCTGTCGGGAAATGCATC
>JANNCY010000103.1:0-15182 GCA_031387085.1 Flavobacteriales bacterium
GAATGGTTTTTGCCAGTTTAAATGAAGATAAAAAAGCAGCTTTAAACACCATAAAATTAACCGATAGAGAAATCGAATTTTTAAAATACACGGTTACCGAAATGAACTACAAAGAAATTGCCGAAAAAATGTTCTGCAGCCCACGAACAGTAGAAAGTTACCGAGATAGTTTATTTGAAAAACTCGAGTTAAAAACTCGAGTTGGTTTGGCTGTATATGCTTTAAAAAATGGGTTTTCAGAATAATTACTCCTCGTAACCTTCCATTTCTTTGTCGTAGAATTCACCAGCAAGTGTAATTAAATGCTCCATTTCGCTTTCTAATTCCTTTTCATCTTCGCCTTCTAAGTCTTCAATAAACTCGACTTCATCATCTTTTAAGTTGATAATAAATCGAGGGAAATCAAGATGTATGATAAAAATATCATCAGGAAAATCGGAGTTGTCCGCAAGGACGAATTTTGGTAATTGCATAGTTTTTATTTAACGGCAAAGTTCGCAAGGTTGTCGCAAAGTTCGCAAGATTTACATTTTAAAAAAGATAATAGAATACAGACAAAAGTAAAGAACTATTTTTAAAAGTCTATCATCTATTTTAGCTTCGCTCCGTTCGGCTTTGCCTCGGGTCTATTCTCTTTTTTCTTTACTCTTTATTTATCAGACAAAATCACAGGCGCACTTCCTTTTCCCATAAAAATAATTTTAGTATTTGGTGAAGTCGCTATTTCTTTTTGTGCTTTGATTTGTTCGTATTGCAGTTGTTTATCGGTCAAGCCGGATGAGATAATTCTTTGATAATCGGCAATACCCTGTGCTTCTACTCTTTTACGTTCTGCTTCTTGTTTTTCTTTTTGAAGTACGAAAATCATTTTTTGAGCATCCTGTTCGGCATTAATTTTACTTTCGATAGTCGTTTTTACCGATGCCGGAAGATTGATATTTCGAATTAAAAGTTGCTCTAAAACCAAACCTCTTTTCTTGAAATCACCTTCGATACTTTTGAAAATACGTTGTTGAAATTCTTCTCTTTTGGTTGAATACAATGCCACAGCGTCATAATAAACGGCGTTGTCACGAATACGTGTTCTGGTTACCGGACGCACAATTTTATCGGTATAATTCTCACCAATTCCTTTTAAAATTTTTGGTGCATCTCCCGGTATAACACGGTATAACACGGTTAAATCAATAACCACTTCTAATCCGTCATTTGATAAAACCCGAATAGCATCATCGCCTTCTTGTGCACCTTCATTGTGAATGGCAGACATGGTGTAATTTTGAGTTTGAATATCAAAAACAGTAATGTCTAATAATGGATTAATAACATGTAAACCGCTTTCTAAAACATCCGATTGTACATTCCCGTAAAGGGATTTTACACCGACTTTTCCCGCATCAATTTGTTTGAACATCGAAGAAAGTATTCCAAGAAGAATGACTACAAAGCCTACCATTCTGAAAATTCTTGAGAATTTTGAAAGTGGATTCGCAACGTCTTTAAAAGAAAAACCAACAATAATTAAGATAATCCCAATAATAATTAATAGTATCATTTTATAAATGTTTTTTTATTATACGGTGATTATACGCAACTATGTAGTTTTAGTTACAGATGTTAATCATTTTATTCCGCTGCGCTCCATACTGTTCGGCTGCGCCTCGGGTGATTTTTTGATAATTTGGTGATGTGGTTATTCGTCTACAAATTAACGAATTACCAAATTAACAAATTAACATTTATATTTTAATATGTCCCCAATTTTCTCCAGTTCTAATGCGATACAATTGCTGTGTAGTAATATTGAATTGTTTGGCAATCATCACTAATCGTGTTTTGTTACCTTCCCGTTGCAGCATTTTTTTGATTCGAATTACTTGCGTGGAAGTTAACTTTTTACCATCTGCTTTTAGATTATGCGCAAGTGTTTTTGCTCTTCCCTTAATCACTTCAGGATTCGTTGAATGATGAGCCGTTAATTCTAATTGGTTTGCCCATTTCAAATTTTGAACACGATCATCTAGTTTATCATAATTTAAATGCAAAACAAATGTTTGGTCTTCATTTCCTTTTGGAATAAAATACTCGGCAACTAATCTATAAATTAAAAAATACCTGCTTTTTCTAACACCATCAATCCTGATGCTGTAACCAAAAATTCTATAGCCTTCTACTGAACCTCCTTTTAATTCTCTTCCTTCTTTAATATTTTCACTATAACTAACTACACGTCCATGATTAGAAACGGCATATTTTAATTGTAATGAAGCATCCATCTTAATTTCTTTAAACTCTTCGCCTCTATAAAAATGTATCATTCTTTAGTGTTTATTTTTTTGAATCACCCAAAATTAGTGATTTTGTAATAAAATGAAAGCGTATATACAAAAAAAGTGCTGCAGACGACAACCCTGCAAGCAGCCCAATCCATACTCCAACGGCCTTTAATTCAGTATATTCACCTAAATAATACGATATCGGAAAACCAATTATCCAATACGCCACAAAGGTAATATACATAGGAATTTTCACATCTTGTAAACCACGTAACGCTCCGAGGACTACTACTTGGATTCCATCTGAAATCTGAAAAACCGCGGCAACCAAAAGTAATTTAGCGGCAATAGTTACCACTTCTGTATTGTCTAAAAACTGTGATTGATTGTCCATATCTAAAAATAACGGCGGTAATAGTTGATGAAAAACGACAAACAATACCGCAAAAACGATTTCAATTAGTATTGCCAATAAAAATACAGAACGTGCAATAACCACCAAACTTTTATAATCCTGTAGTCCTTTCTGATTGCTGACACGTATCATCGATACCACACTCAAACCGATAGCAAACATAAATGTCATGGATGCCAAACTCAAAGCAATTTGATTGGCAGCCTGACTGGTTTTTCCAATTGTACCGCAAAGCCAAATGGCGGCAGTGAAAAGTACTACTTCAAAAAGCATTTGCATCGCTGATGGGAATCCGAGGTTAACGATTTTCTTGACCGTTGCTTTTTGTATTTCATCCCAACTGAATTCGTGAAAATACTGTTTTAGTTTTTGTTGTCGCATTAAAATAAAATGCATGAAAGCCACCATTAATATCCTTGAAATTACGGTTCCCAATGCGGCACCAATAATTCCCATTTTCGGAAAAATCCAAACGCCATAAATCAATAAATAATTGATAATTACATGGAGAATATTCGCCATAACAATGGCGTACATCGAGTATTTGGTCATTGAAAGTCCGTCCGCAAATTGCTTGTAACCTTGATACATTATCAACGGAACTAACGAAAATGCTACCCAAGTTAAGTACGGTTTTGCCAAAGCAATCACTTCTGCTGGCTGGTGTAATAGTTCCATTATTGGTTTTGCCAAAACGACCAATCCAAAAAGAGCAAATCCCAAAAGGGTACACAACAATAATCCGTTATGAAAAGTTGACCGAATTTTAACATGGTTATTTTCGGCATCGGCCTCAGCAACAATTGGAGTAATCGCTGTCGAAAATCCGATTCCAACCGACATGGCAATAAAAATCAGACTGTTTCCTAATGAAACCGCTGCGAGTTCGGTCGAGCCCAATTTTCCAACCATTATATTATCGACAATTCCAATTAAAGTATGACCGACCATTCCGATAATCACCGGATAAGCCAATTGCATATTGTATTTAAACTCTTTGGTGTATTGAGAGATATTCACAGCTTTTTTTTGAATTGGTAAAGATAAATAGAATTACCCTTTTAACTGTTCTTTATAGAAATCAATATTAGCTTTTACTTTCGGGTCCAATTCGGGTTCTTTGATATCTATAAGTTTTTCCAATTCTTCCCAAATAACTTTTGCAACAACATAACGAGCTAATCCTTTATCATCTGCTGGTATCACGTACCAAGGCGCATAAGTTGTTGATGTATTGTTAATTGCCTCCTGATAGTATTTGATATAATCTCCCCAAAGTTCGCGCTCTTTTAAATCCCCTAACGAAAATTTCCAGTTGTCTTCGCCATTTTCCAATCGTTTTAACAATCGCTCCCGCTGTTCTTCTTTGCTCATGTGCAAATAAAACTTCAGTATTTTGGTCCCGTTTTGCGAAATATGTTTTTCAAAATTATTAATTTGCTCCATTCGATTTTCCCAAAATTCTGTCGTAATATCTTCTACTTTAGTAATTCCAGGTAAATTTTCAAATAAAATATACTCGGGATGCACTCGTGTTACCAACACATTTTCGTAATGGGTTCTATTAAAAACAGTAAACTTCCCTTTTTCGGGCAAAGCCAAATAATGCCGCCACAAATAATCGTGTTCGAGCTCTGTTGAATTGGGCGTTTTAAAACTATGGACTACAACGCCACGGGAATTGAATTCTTTAAAAACCTCGCGAATCAAACTGTCTTTTCCGCTGGTGTCCATCCCTTGTAAACAAATCAAAAACGCATATTTATTATGTGCGTACATTTCATCCTGCTTTTTGCTCAGCTTGATTTGAATTTTATGTAGAGCATCTTCCTCTTGATCATTATCAGTATTTATATCCAATTTTGTTGGGATTTTAGACAAATTAATTTTGCCAGTAACTTTAAAATCTTCCGTATTAATTGAGTTCATAGTAAATATTTTATATTTGTAAAAATAACATAAAAAATATAATTCCTATTGTGTCATCCTGAGCTTGACGAAGGAGCAGCTATTTCCGGCTATTCGCTCTATCTTTTTCTTCTGGTTACCACCAAAAGAAAAAGGATGCCGCTACTATCCGGGCTAAAAACAGCAGTAAAATTATGGGAAAATGCAATTAACACAACTTTTTAAAATCAATGGATTGGGTTCGGCATCAGGATTAATTTATAAAAATGATTCCCTTTTTCTTATTGGAGACAGCAGCACTTATTTGTATGAATTCCAAATGAAATCCAAAGTTCTTACCAAATATCCATTAACAGAGAATCCCCAGGATACTATCCTCAAAAAACTAAAATCTGATTTCGAAGCCATTACACATTTTGAAAATAACATGTATATCTTTGGTTCAGGATCAACAGAAAACCGTAACAAAATGGTACAAGTTGATATAACAACCAAACAAGTGATTACTACTTTCGATTTGAATGACTTCTATTTAAGGTTGCAATCTATTGCAGAAATACAACCCGAAGATTTCAATATTGAAGGCGTTACATTTGATGGTGCATGTTGGTATTTTTTCAATCGTGGCAACGGAAAATCCAATAAAAATATTGTTTTCACAATTAAAGGCAAAAGTCTTACAGACCAGACACACATCTTAGCTAACGAATACAATCTTGCAAAAATAAAAGGAGTTAGCGCCAGTTTTACTGATGCTGTTTTAGTAGATGATAAAATTTATTTCCTTGCTACCGCAGAAGACACTAAATCCACTTATGAGGATGGCGTAGTTGTAGGAAGCCTAATTGGTTGCATAAATTCCAACACCATGGAACTAGAGTTTACAAAACAAATTACCAATATCCATAAATTAGAAGGCATCACACTTTTCAAGAAAACAAATTCTGAAATTGAATTTTTATTGTGTGAAGATAATGATACCGACATTTTGGAATCGACTATTTATTCGTTGAAACTCGATTTAAAAAAGAATTAGCTACCCACTCTAATCGGAGTACTGAAAACTTTTTTCACATCGTTCCCAACCTTTTTATAAAACAAACCCTCTTTAGTTGTAAATACATTTCCTGTGATAAACGAAACCATATTAATAGCATGTAAAAAGATGCAGCGGGAAGCGCAACGGCAAGTGTATGAACATCTCTCGCCAAAGTTGTATCGCACCTGCAAACGCTATTTAAAAAAGGAAGAAGAAATAGAAGAAGTATTGGCCGATGCGTTCTATACCATTTTTACAAAATTAGAACAACTCAAAGAATTAGGTGCTTTTGAAGCTTGGGCGCGAAAAATAACGGTTAATAATTGTCTTCATCAATTGAAACGCAATGTAAACTTTAATCTCTATTTAGAAGACACTGCGCTTCAACTTCATCCGGAAAGTTATCCAGACACTAACTTAGAAGAGGAAGATTTACTGAATTTGCTCAACTTTATACCAGAAGGATGTAAAACTATTTTTAACCTTTTTGTCATAGAAGGTTATGGTCATAAAGAAATTGCCGAAATGCTAAAAATTTCAGAAGGAACCTCCAAATCACAATTGAATGTGGCTAAGACCAAATTAAAGGAATTAGTAAACAATCATTATTACAAAAATGCAAAATAGCAAATGGAAAATCACAATAAAATATTCAATCAAATAAAAACCGCTGCCGAAAATGCAGCAACCAGAGACTTTCCAGCAATGGAAAATGTTTGGTCTCGAGTAGAAGCAAAACTCGATAAAAAAGTTTTGAAAAAAGAGAACACACTTTGGAAAAAAATAGCAGTTGCCGCTTCTATTTTATTGGTCGTTTCAGTAGGTTATCAATACTTTACCAAGGAAGAAAAATTAGTAACTCCAAAAAATGATATCGTAATAGGAGACACTGTTAAACCTTTTACTCCAATAAAAAATGAGAATGCTACTTTACCCGAATTAACCAATCCAGCGATTAAAGAAAACGCTGCTCCAATTTTAGAAAAACAAATTATTACTCAAAATCAGATTGTAATAAATAACAATTATACCTTAGCTAGAGAGGAAGGAAAAGCAGCATTTATAAGTGATTCCGTTACGTTGAATAGTCAAGAGGACAATTTAGTTTATGAATCGGATGCAACAAATTATAAATGGGTTTTTAATTCGAGAGGCGTTGCCTATATGGACGCCAATAGATCTCCTCAGGTTTTAGAGATGAAAAAAGACAGACAAAAAGAAGGTAAAAAATTAGACCCATTAATTGTTGTTGATGACAAAACTGAGAAAGAACTTTCTGATGTAGCAACTGATGATGTGGAATCATTAACCGTGTTACCCGATCCTTTATATATTATCAACGGCATTTATTACACTGAAAAAGAACTATTCGGACCCAAACCTACTAGTCCGTATGCGCCGCTTTCCAAACTAAAAATCGAAACTATTTCCATTTTACAAGATGAAAAAGCAACCGCTATTTATGGTGAAAAAGGAAAAAAAGGCGTCGTCATAATCACCACAAAAAACGGAAAACCTACTTTCAAGTAGCCTTAAAAACAAGTATCTAATCTTTAAATTTTTATATTATGAAAAGTGCAAAACTTATTTCATCAGCCCTTGCTACGCACTTTTGTTTGGGAACATTTGCGAAGCACACGAGCGTAAGCGAACAGGCGAAGAAAAAAAAATTAAAGGTTTAGCAAATGATGATGAAGGTTATAAAGCCGAATTTATCCGATTGATTGAAGGTTCAAAAACAATAGCTAAATTATAAAGATTGTTAGGTTAATTTTGTTGTTAATGCGAAAACCGACACGTTCTAAGAACTTGTCGGTTTTTATTTTTTGTTGTCATTTCTCAATCTCACGCAAGCTTTCCATCTTCTTATGTGCCAAGAAACCTTTGATGTCTTCGAAATGTTCTTTCACCCGTTTGTGTCCGAATTCGAATACTTTGGTTGCCAATCCATCAAGGAAATCCCTATCGTGTGAAACCAATATTAACGTCCCATCAAAATCGCGCAACGCATCTTTAATAATGTCTTTGGTTTTCATATCTAGGTGATTGGATGGCTCATCGAGAATTAGCAAATTCACAGGTTCTAACAACAATTTAATCATCGCCAAACGCGTTTTTTCTCCTCCCGAAAGCACTTTAACTTTCTTAGTTACATCATCGCCATGAAACATAAAAGCACCTAATATATCTTTAATTTTGGTCCGCACATCGCCAACTGCGATATCATCAATGGTTGCAAAAATAGTGGCATTTTCATCCAATAACGACGCTTGGTTTTGGGCGAAATATCCAATTTGTGCATTGTGTCCAATATCAACACTTCCTCCGTTGATTTCGATTTCTTTCATTATGGCTTTAATCATGGTCGATTTTCCTTCGCCATTTTTACCTACAAAAGCTACTTTATCGCCACGTTCAATAACGATATTAGCATCCTTAAAAATCAAATGATCACCATAGGATTTTTGCAAATCTTTTACAATTACAGGATATTGACCTGATCGTATTGATGGTGGAAATTTCAATTTCAATGCCGATGTGTCAATTTCATCAATTTCTACAGGTACAATTTTTTCCAACATTTTTACCCGTGATTGTACCGATAATGTTTTTGAAAAAGTTCCTTTAAAACGGTCGATAAACTCTTGATTTTCAGCAATCATTTTCTGCTGCTCATCATAAGCTTTTTGTTGGTGAATTCTCCTGTCTTTTCGCAGTTCTAAATAATGCGAGTATTTGGCTTTGTAGTCGTAAATCCTACCCATTGTCACTTCAATAGTGCGATTGGTAATATTGTCTACAAAAGCTCTATCGTGCGAGATAACAACCACTGCTTTTGCCGAATTGAGTAAGAAATCTTCCAACCATTGGATACTTTCGATATCCATGTGATTGGTAGGTTCATCGAGTAAAATCAAATCGGGTTTTTGCAATAGGATTTTGGCTAGCTCGATTCGCATACGCCAACCTCCAGAAAACTCGGATGTTTGACGTGTAAAATCTTCTCTTTCAAATCCCAATCCAGTTAGTATTTTTTCGACTTCCGCTTCGTAATTGATTTCTTCTATCGCATAGAATTTCTCACTTAAATCGGAAACGCGCTCGATTAATTTCATATAATCATCACTTTCATAATCGGTGCGAATGGTCAACTGTTCGTTTATTGCATCGATTTCGGCTTTCATTTTAAAGATTTCACCGAATGCTTTGGAAGCTTCTTCCATTACTGTAGCGTTATCGGAAGTCAGTAAATGCTGAGGCAAATAGGCTATTACGGCATCTTTTGGAGCCGAAATATTTCCGGAAGAAGCTTTGGCTTCACCCGCAATAATTTTTAAAAGTGTCGATTTTCCTGCACCATTTTTACCCATTAGGGCAATTTTATCGTTTTCATTAATAGCAAACGAAACGTCGCTAAATAAGGTGGTTCCGCCAAAATGAACGGAGATATCGTTGACTGTAATCATTTAGATTTTTTTTGAAAGGTGCAAAGATAACTGAATTAGACTATTTTAGGATGACATAGCAGGGGAAACTTAAAAAAATACCATCCTGCACAAAATTTAACTGACTTACCTTTAACTTTGTAAATCCAAATCCAGATAAATAAGCCAATGCCCTTAATCGATTATAGCTTTTTAGACAAAATTTTACCGAAGGCAAAGATTAAAAAGCCGTTTAAAAAAGCTAAGAAATCGTACCTCAACAGAGTTCGTTTGGCAACCTCATTATTTTTCTTTGGTATGGGGTTTTGTTTCGCTTCATGGGCAAGTAGGATTCCGGATTTAAAATTATTTTTAAATTTGAGTGAAGCCGATTTAGGAAGTATTTTATTTGCTCTACCCATTGGTCAGTTGATGGGAATGACAACTTCCGGAAGTATAGTAAGCAAGTATGGTGGCCGCCGCATTGCCATATTGGGTTTGATTGCCTATGGCGTTTGTTTGACCTTTTTAGGATTAGCAACCAAAAGTTGGCAGTTGGCATTGGCCTTATTCTTCTTTGGTTTGTGCGGGAATTTTTGCAATATCGCAGTGAACACACTTGGCGTACATACCCAACAATTATTCGAAAAACCTATAATGGGCTCCTTTCACGGATCATGGAGTTTAGCAGGATTTAGTGGCGCATTGATGGCATTAATCATGCTGTCGTTCCATTTCAATCCGTTTCAACATTTCTTGTTCGTTTTGAGTATCGTGCTATTGATTATTATTTTTAATTACCGCTATTTGATAAAAACTTCGGTTAAAAAAGTCATCGAAAAACAAGAAACATCTTTTTTTAAAATTAAAGACCCCACACTTATTTGGCTGGGAGTTATTAGCTTTTGCTGTTTGGCGAGTGAAGGAATTATGTTCGATTGGAGTGGGATTTATTTTAAAGAAATTGTAAAAGCACCTGGCTCCTTAGTTGTTTTGGGGTATACGTCATTTATGATAACGATGGCTACCGGACGCTTTTTAAGTGATTTTATTGTCGCTAAATACGGTCCGAGAAAAGTGCTTTTTTTGAGTGGATTGGTCATTTCTACTGGATTGTATACCGCAGTTTTATTTCCTAATATACTCATTTGCACCCTTGCTTTTATGATGGTGGGATTCGGAGTTTCCAATGTGATTCCGATTGTTTTTAATGCTGCTGGGAAAAGTACGAAAGTTTCAACAAGTGGCGCATTAACTACAGTTTCAAGTATTGGTTTTTTGGGATTTTTGATGGGACCTCCAATAATTGGTTATATAGCAGAGCTGACCAGCTTAAAATATTCGTTTGCTGTAATTGGGATTTTTGGAATTTTAATTTCTGCCCTCACCTATAATTTGAAATTATTCCGGCATTAAAAATAGATCTCTTAAAAATCATCCAATCAGAGATACCACCATAAAGCCCTATGAAACTAGCGTAGTATTCATCTTTTACCACCAAACGAGCGCAGTTCAAAGTGAATACCTACAAACAAAATTCTGAAACTAAAAGTTCCTTTTGATGGTTTTACAAGTTTACTAATCTAGTAAAACCAAATATCCATTTTCCCGGTATTGCCCTTTCAGTTTGGAAATCCAGATAATAACGAAATAGAGCGATTTATATTAGGATACAAGCTGTAGATAGCTGAATTTTGTAAATAAATAAACTATGCGTAATTTACTGGTTCTGTCACTGTTTATTTTCTTCGCATTGGGCTGCTCTAGTTCTAAAATAATCCCTTATGATGTTTTTAAATCAATAAAAGAAAAGGAGATTTATGTAACATCCTACAACAATACCTTGAAATTATGGGATGTTCCTTTTGAGGAAACGGATGTACAAACAAGTTACGGCATGGCACACGTCATCATTTGTGGTCCAAAAACAGGCGAACCTTTGGTGTTATTACATGGCACAGATGCTAGCTCCACCATGTGGTATCCTAATATAAAAGAATTTAGTAAAAATTATAGAGCGTACGGAATTGACTTCCCTTTGGAAGCCGGCAAATCGGTATCAAACCGCAGCAGACTAACCAATGATCAAATCGCTTTATTTTATAAAGAAGTTTTTAAGCACTTTCAAATGGAAAGCATTAATCTATTGGGAGTGTCAAGAGGCGGTTGGATCGTAACCTATTTGGCTTTACAACCTGGAAATGCAATAAAAAAAATAGTTTTATTAAGTCCGGCACAAACTTTTGGCGGAATAGCCAATTTAGGAAAAGTACTAACCGGTGTCAATCTTAAAGTGTTTCCTAGTCCAAAAAGTACTGATAGATTTTTCAATGCCTTTTCCTACCATCCTGAAAAAGTTAACAGTGCTTTTAAAGAACAACTTTATTTTGCCTACAAATATGGGAAGAGTAAACCTCGATTATTAGATATGAAGCCCTTTTCGACAAACGAATTAAAGTCGCTTAAAATACCAGTTCTAGTTTTGATTGGGGATCATGACATTGTAAATAACGAAAAAATATTCGTCAAAGTACGCCAATATATCTCGAATGTAGAAACCGCAGTTATTAAAGACGCTGGGCATTTTATGTCGATTGATCAACCTGAAATTATAAATAAAAAAGTGATTGACTTTTTAAAGAAAAGCGAATAATATCATTTTTTGTTGCCAACTATTCTCGTTGCAAAATAGGAATTCCCGTTTTCATCGTGAAGTAAAAGTATGGCTTTCATAAAAGTTTACAAACTCAATCGGAACTCCTCAATAACCGGATTAGCTTTCCCGAAATCGACTTCCTGAATAAAAAGCTCTACCGCTTTATCGGTTTGTATACTCGGAATCACATTGGCTTGATTGTTACTTCGAATAACAGTTGCAACACCAATTGCCTCGATTTTTTGCTGTAACGACTGCGCCAGCATTTCGGTTCCTGAAAAAATTTTGATTAATCCCATTATAAATTATGAATTATGATTATGAGTTACTGTTGTAATCTATTAATTGGTTAATCTTCCATCTCAAAGAAAACCGGTTCTATCATTATTTTATCAGCTAGCACTTCGACTCTTTCTGTAATTTCGGTACAGAAGAAAAGGCGTTGTGTTTTTTCTACACTGGCTGACAATCGCATGATGGTCGCATCCAAACGATTTCTGAAAAGCACATCCGCATCATCAACAACAAACATTTTTATAGTATTCATGTTGAATCCTGCAGAAGCAAACATCGCGTTTATTTTGGTTGTTGTTCCAATAATAACGTCCATTCCGAGAGAAATTTGGTTTTTATCAAAATCGATATCGCCTTTATCGTGAGCTCCAATTACGCGGATATCGGTATAATTACTTAACTTTTTAAAAAGTTCAACTGCTTCAAGAACTTTATCTTTATCCTGAACAAAAACCAAAGCACGGGTACTCTCGCCCATTGCTTTTTCAATTCGCTGAATGACATTCAATAAAATAGTAGCTGTTTTTCCTGAACCGCTAGGTGATTGAATCACAGCATCGGCACCGCTTTTTATAGTCGAAAAAGTATCTTGTTGCATTTCATTAGCTTCGATAAAATCGTTTTCAATTAATGCTTGCTGGAGATTGGGATTTATTTTTTTTAATTGCATTTTCTTCATGTTTCACTGAAGTTCACAGAGTAAAAGAGATTCACAGAGACTTAATCAAAAAACTCTGTGCAACTCTGTGCTTTCTCTGTGCGCTCTGTGTAATTTATTATTTACTCGCAAACAACTTTACATCCGTTTCCGAAATTTCACTTCCGCCAAGGATAATCAAACGCTCCACTACATTTCGTAATTCGCGGATGTTACCTGTCCAATCGTATTCTTGTAATAATTTAATGGCTTCAGAAGAAAATGTTTTTTGCGCATTTCCTTGTTCTTCAGCTATTTTTACTGCGAAATGTTCGATGAGCAAAGGTATGTCATCTCGACGTTCATTCAATGCAGGAACTTTGATTAATATCACTGCTAATCGGTGGTACAAATCTTCACGGAAACGACCTTCCTCAATTTCCTTTTTTAAATCCTTGTTGGTGGCTGCTACTACACGAACATTGACTTTAATATCTTTGTCTGCTCCTACTCTTTGGACTAAACTTTCTTGCAAAGCACGTAAAACTTTAGCTTGGGCAGCCAAACTCATATCGCCAATTTCGTCAAGGAAAATTGTTCCGCCATCGGCTGCTTCAAATTTTCCAGCTCTGTCTTTTATAGCAGAGGTGAACGCTCCTTTTACGTGTCCAAATAATTCGCTTTCTATTAATTCTGATGGAATAGCAGCACAGTTCACTTCAATTAACGGAAAATCAGCACGCATACTTTTTTCATGTAATTGATGAGCAACTAATTCTTTTCCGGTTCCGTTGGGTCCTGTAATTAAAACTCGGGCATCAGTTGGTGCCACTTTATCAACCATCTGTTTGATTTGATTGATTGGTTCCGATTCGCCAATCATTTCGTAGTTTTTGCTGACTTTTTTCTTTAGGATTTTATTTTCAACTACGAGTTGTTTTTTATCCAAGGCATTGCGAACCGTATTGAGTAACCGGTTCAAATCGGGTGGTTTTGAAATGTAATCGAAAGCCCCCAAACGCATTGTATTGATAGCGGTTTCCATATCGCCGTGTCCGGAAATCATTACGATTGGAATTTCGGGTTTTATTTTTTTAACGGCTTCGAGTAATTCTTCGCCGTCCATTTTGGGCATCTTGATATCGCACAACACCAAATCGTAATCGGTATTTGTAATTTTATCAAGTCCTTGAATGCCGTCTTCAGCTTCTTCTACTTGATACCCAGCATTTTCTTCGGAGAGTATTTTGTTTAGTACTCTTCTAATGGACGCTTCGTCTTCTATGATTAGGATTTTGCTCATGTTATACGATTATTCGATTGTTGGATTTTTCGAATATTCGAACAAACGAATAATCCAATAATCCATATATTAATATTTAAGCCATTTATACAATTCTTTCCAGCTTGGTTTTTTTCCGTACATCAGAATTCCGACACGATAAATTTTAGCGGCGAACCAAACTACTCCGAAGAACGTACCAAATAGTAATGTCATCGAAATAACGATTTGCCACCAAGGCACACCAAACGGAATTCGCATCATCATGACGATAGGTGATGTTAATGGAATCATCGAAAAAACAGTAGCAATCGTTCCGTGTGGGTCATTGATTACCGTAAAAAATCCGATGTAAACAGCTAAAATCAAAGGCATGATAATCGGCAAAAGAAATTGCTGTGAATCCGTTTCATTATCGACTGCGGCACCAATAGATGCATAAAACGAACTGTATAAAAAGTAACCACCGATGAAATAGATGATGAAAGAAATTAGGATTGTGGCAATAGGAAGATTCCACAATTCAGCTATGTATAACTGCAACTTTCCTGTTGATTGTGCTGTTTGAATCGCTTGTTCCTGCATACCTGAACTGGCTCCCATTTGTACTCCGAAAATAGAAGACATTACAAACATCGCTGTCATTCCGAGTATAGCCCAAATTAAAAATTGAAGAATTCCGGCTAATGAGGTTCCAATAATTTTTCCCATCATCAATTGAAATGGTTTTACAGAAGAAATAATGACTTCAATAATTCGTGATGTTTTTTCTTCGATAACACTTCGCATCACCATATTACCATAAATGATAATAAACATCATAATAAGATAACCAAAAGCGCCGCCAATTCCGATTTTGATTTCGTTTAAACCTCTAAGTGCCGCTTCGCCTGATGCTTTAGCCAGATTGATTGTTACATCGGCTTTGGCTTGAGAGATTTTTAATGTATCTAAACCAGCTATTTGGTAATTTTCTTCTGTTAGTTTTTTATTGATTACGTCTTGTAAATCTTCAATAAACATCACTCCTGGACTGTCATTAGATACGTATTGAATTCCTTTTTGAAGGGTTTTATTATCTTCTGTTTTCGGTATAATTAAAAGTCCCTCGTAACTTTCGTTAACAATGCTGTCTTTAAGTATTTTTATATCGGTTTTAGAAAAATCAACGTATTTGTACTCTTCATCGCTTTTGAATTCTTTCACGAATTTTCCAGTTTCATCGTGAATGGCAATGGTTTTTAAATCGG
>JANNCY010000162.1:0-1785 GCA_031387085.1 Flavobacteriales bacterium
AGATGGCGGACAATTAGTTCCGCCTCAAGACAAAGAAATAGTGAATGGAATTGATGCTTTAAATTACAATCAAATACAATTTAATGCCAATGAAAATTTAATCGAATACATTGACACCGCTATTGATGAAGCGTTTGCAAAATCAACAATTGACAATGCCAGTTTCAACACTCCGGCTGCAGCCAAAGAAAATTTAAAAATTGTGTATACTTCGTTGCACGGAACTTCCATCAAAGCGATTCCCAATGTGTTGGCAAAAGCAGGTTATACCGATGTCAATATTGTTCCGGAGCAAGCCGAACCTAACGGAGATTTTCCAACTGTAGTATCACCAAATCCCGAAGAACCGGAAGCGTTAACCATGGCGTTGGCGTTAGCTGAAAAAGTAAATGGTGATATTGTTATTGGAACTGATCCCGATTCAGACCGACTTGGAGTCGCCGTTCGAAATACCGAAGGTAAAATGGTTTTGCTTAACGGAAACCAAACCATGGTAATCATGACGGCGTTTTTATTGGAACAATGGAAACGTGCCGGAAAAATCACCGGAAAAGAGTTCATTGGATCTACAATTGTTTCAACTCCAATGATGTTAGAACTCGGTTCAGCTTATGGCGTAGAATGTAAAGTCGGTTTAACCGGATTTAAATGGATTGCGAAAATGATTAAAGATTTTCCGCATTTAAAATTTATTGGTGGTGGTGAAGAAAGTTTCGGATTTATGGTTGGTGATGCTGTTCGCGATAAAGATGCGGTTGGTGCTACCTTATTGGTTTGCGAAATTGCAGCTCAGGCAAAAGCAAGCGGAAGTACTTTATACAAAGAACTTTTAAATATGTATGTTGATTTTGGATTCTATAAAGAGCATTTAATCTCGTTAACTAAAAAAGGAATTTCCGGTTTACAAGAAATCAATCAAATGATGGTGGACTTACGCGAAAATCCAGTTTCAGCAATTAATGGACAACGTGTAGTTTGCATTGAAGATTACGACAATGCTACTTCAAAGAATATGTTTACTAATGAAATTGAATCATTATCGATTCCGAAATCAAATGTGTTGATTTACTATTTAGAAGACGGTTCAAAAATTTGTGCTCGTCCAAGTGGAACAGAACCAAAAATAAAATTCTATTTTAGTGTCAATGCCGAAGTGGATAGTTTAGAAAACATAAACTCTGTTGAAAAACAACTGGACGAAAAAATCAAGAATGTAATTGCAGCAATGCATTTGAACTAATGGACGATAATTTAAAAAAAATATTTCCTTTTGTAAAACCGTATACATTCCATGTTATTTGGAATGTCATTTACAATATTTTATACGCTTTGTTCAGCACCTTGTCTTTCATCGCCTTAATTCCGATGATGGAAGTGCTTTTCAAGAATGCCGAAAAAGTAATCGAAAAACCAGTTTACACTGGCATTTGGGATGTTACCAAATTTGGGAAAGACTACCTGTATTATTATATGACGGAACTATCCGAAAAAAACGGTCCCGAATATGCACTTTTATTGGTGGTTTCTCTTGTCATCTCCACTTTCTTATTTAAAAATCTGTTCAATTACCTGGCGTCCAACCACCTGATGCATTTAAAAAATGGTGTATTGAAAGACTTGCGAAAAAAAATGTACGACAAAATCATCGGCTTACCTGTTTCTTATTATTCTGAAAAACGAAAAGGGGATATCATGGCACGAATGCTGGGCGATGTAAACGAAGTCCAAAATTCCTTTTTTTCCATTTTAGAACTTATCGTAAAAGAACCTATGACCATTCTATTT
>JANNCY010000202.1:0-9937 GCA_031387085.1 Flavobacteriales bacterium
TATTTGATTGAAACAGAAGGTTGTATCGATTCAGAAATTCCACATTGGCAAGATGATGCATGGTATTGGAAAAAGGAAGCCACCGATTGGGGTTGGGATTGGGCAAGTGAAAAAGACAAACACCTTCATCCTAAATATGCTCCAGTAAACCGTTATGCAGTTGATATTATAGGTTGCTTGAATAATTGGGTTGATGGTTGGGTAGATTGGAATATGGTTTTAGACAAACAGGGTGGTCCCAATTGGTTTAAAAACTGGTGTGTAGCACCTGTAATAGTTGATCCTGAAAAAGATGAGGTTTACTTTACACCATTGTATTATACAATGGCTCATTTTAGCAAATTCATCCGACCTGGAGCTATAAAAATAGGTTGTACAATTAACAATAAAGACCTAATAGCTACTGCAGTTAAAAATCCGGATGGTGCTATTGCTGTAGTAGTTTTTAATCCAACTAATAGTAAACAATCTATTGATATTCAGTTAAATAAAAAAAATACTATTATATCTGTTAATGCAAATGCATTGCAGACTATAATAATCAAATCCAACTAATAAATAATTTAAAACACTACCAATGTCAGATAATATTTCAAACACCAAAGTAATGGTTCCAATGAGTCAAAAAATTGCTTTTGGTTTAGGTATGCTAGCCAACCAAATGTTTCCCGCAGCATTAGGTATTTTTATGGTTGTATTAGTAGAAAACTTAGGGATGCCATCATGGATGTGGGGTGTTTTATTTTTTGTACCTAGAATAGTAGATGCTTTTTTCGATCCAATTATGGGTTTTATTTCTGATAATACGAAATCAGTTTGGGGTAGAAGAAGACAATATGTTTTTATAGGCTCTATAATTATGGGAATTGCATTCATGATTATGTGGCAATTATATAGAGAAGACAGCGTAATGTACAATTTTACCTTTTTTCTTACTTTTTCACTTATATTTCATATTGGTCTTTCTATTTTTAGTGTTCCTTATGTAGCAATGGGCTATGAAATGAGTGATGATTTTCATGAGCGAACAAGCATTATGGCTGTATCTCAATGGATTGGTCAATGGGCTTGGGTAATTGCTCCTTGGTTTTGGGTTATAATGTATGATCCAAGTTGGTTTCCAAATGCCGATACAGCAACTAGAACATTAGCCATATGGGTCGGAGTTATTTTTATGTTTTTGGCAATGGTTCCTGCAATATTTATCAAAAGCAAATCGACCGAGTTTGATACTACTTTAGAGCCTTTAACATTCAAAACTATTGGAGGAAGTTTAAAAGAAATTTTAATAAGTTTTAAAGAGGCATTTTCAAATAAACCTTTTAGAAAATTGTGTATTGCCACTTTCTTTATTTTTAACGCCTTCAATACAGTAGCTGGTTTTACTTTTTTTATTGTTGTTTATTATTTATTTAATGGTAATACAACAGATGCTTGGATTTGGCCTACACTTTTTGGATGTTTGGGTGCTTTAGCGACCACTTTTATTGTTATTCCGATTGTAGCTTGGATGTCCAAAAAAATGGAAAAAAAGAAGGCGTTTTTAATCTGTCAAGGGATTTCAATTTTTGGTTATATCCTTCTTTGGTTACTTTTCATTCCAGGTAAACCCTATATGTTTATTTTTGCATTACCATTCTTTTCATTTGGGATTGGAAGTTTATTTACTTTGATGATGTCTATGACTGCTGATGTTTGCGACATGGACGAATTGGAATCGGGTAAAAGAAGAGAAGGCGTTTTTGGAGCCATTTATTGGTGGATGGTTAAATTTGGTTTTGCCATTGCTGGATTATTAACAGGTGTTATAATGTCGGTTGTAGCTTTTAAAGCGGGAGCACCAACACAACCAGAAGGTGCTGTTACTGGTCTAAGAATATTCTTTTCAGGGGTGCCAATTTTAGGAACTTTAATTGCTATGTGGGTCATGAGGAATTATGATTTAACAGAAGAGAAAGCAAGAGAAATAAAAAAGGAATTGGATACTCGAAAAGGAGAAGTAAAAAAACAATCATCTGCCTATCTTTCCGGAAAATTAGTTTCTTTATTAAAAAAAGGATCAATAAATACTACTATTGATAACGAATTAAATAAAAAAAGTTATGCTGAAATAAAATCACTTTATTCAGAAACTTTGAACAAAGGACTTCACGGACTTTGCTTTAGTCCATATGGCGAAAATCAAAAAGCGGGAGATATTCTATCAACAGATCAAATAAAAAGAAGATTAGATATTATTGCACCCCATACGAAATGGATTCGTTCCTTTTCTTGTACAGAAGGCAATGAGTTAATTCCAGAGATAGCGCACCAAAAAGGTTTAAAAACTGTAGTAGGAGCATGGATAAGTAATGATAAAGCCAGAAACGAAAAAGAAATCGAATCGCTTATAAAGCTTGCCAACTCAGGTTTGGTTGATATTGCTGTTGTTGGAAACGAAGTATTACACCGAAATGAAATTTCAGAACAAGAACTTATCGTACACCTAAAAAGAGTAAAAGAAGCATTGCCAAATATTCCTGTCGGATATGTTGATGCCTATTATCAATTCTTAGACAGACCAAATCTAATTGCAAATTGTGATGTACTCTTGGTCAACTTTTATCCATTTTGGGAAGGAGCAAATAATGATTATACAACTTCATATTTACAAAATATGTTGGAAGTTACCCAAAGTGTTGCTAAAAACAAGAAAATTATTATTTCAGAAACAGGTTGGCCAAGCAAAGGAGAAACTGTTGATGAAGCAATTCCGTCAGAAATAAATGCTATGAAATATTTTGTGTCTTCTCAAAAATGGGCAAAAAACAATACTATTGAGTTATTCCATTTCTCCTCTTTTGACGAATCGTGGAAAGTAATTCAAGAAGGAACAGTAGGAACTGCATGGGGAATTTGGGATAAAGATGAAAAATTAAAATTTTAATTTAATACTATTACATTATGTCATTTAGAGAAGGTCACTATTTTTCATTAGAAAATAATCAAGATAGCAATACTACTAAAAGCGATTTTCAAACTATTGATTTTTCTGAAATTTCCGCAAAAAAAATAGCTGATTTTTGGAATGAAACTTTAGCTAAAGGAATGCACGGTATTTGTTTTAGTTTGTATGAAGACGGGCAAAAACCTGGTGATATAATCACTGCCGAGCAAGTAAACAGAAGAATACAAATCTTAAAACCTTACACAAAATGGGTACGTTCTTTTTCATGTACTGAAGGAAACGAAAACATTCCAAGAATTGCTCATGAAAACGGAATGAAAACCTTAGTAGGTGCATGGTTAGGGAATGATTTAGAATTAAACGAGAAAGAGATTGAAAATTTAATTGTATTAGCCAAAGAAGGTTGTGTAGATATTGCTGCTGTTGGAAATGAAGTAATGTATCGAAATGATTTAACCGAAGCGCAATTATTGGAATATATCAATCGTGTAAAAGAAGCTTTGCCCAATATTCCAGTTGGTTACGTTGATGCGTATTATGAGTTTTCACATCGTCCAAATATTACTGAAGCTTGTGATGTTATTTTAACGAATTGTTATCCTTACTGGGAAGGTTGTCCTATTGAATATTCCTTTTATCATATGGAAAGTATGTTTAATTCTGCAAAAGATGCCGGTAAAGGGAAACGCGTTATTATCACAGAAACAGGTTGGCCAAGCGAAGGAGGTTCTCTTAAAGGAGCTTTCGCTTCTAATGAAAATGCAATGAAATATTTTATTGAAACCCAACTTTGGTCTCAACAAAATGATATTGAAATTTTCTATTTTTCTTCTTTTGATGAATCATGGAAAGTAGGTCCAGAAGGTGCAGTTGGTGCTTATTGGGGTTTGTGGGATAAAAACGAAAAATTAAAATTTTAAAAATAATCATGTATAAAAATATCCAATTTCTGTTTTTTTTCACTTTTATTATTAACTTCCAAATTGGATATTCTCAAATTGATGTTGTTTATAATAATTTAGTCTGGTCTGATGAATTCAATACAAATGGAGCAGTTGATTCCAATAAGTGGTTTCAGCAAACGCAATTACCAGCTGGAGGAAGTTGGTTTAATAATGAAGTGCAACATTACACGAACCAATTATCCAACTCTTTTATAAGTAATGGTAACTTAAATATAGTTGCAGTAAAAGAACCTTATACTAGTCAAGGCATAACAAAGCAATATACATCTGCAAGATTAAACTCTAAGTTTGCATTTACTTATGGACGTGTAGATATAAGAGCTAAAGTTCCAAATAGTCAAGGTACTTGGCCAGCTTTATGGTTGTTGGGTAAAAACGTAAATGAAGATGGTGGTTTCTTTGATTCTAATTTTGGAACTACAAGTTGGCCAGCTTGTGGTGAGATTGACATTATGGAACATGGAATTTTCCCCGGACAACCAATAAATTATATAGGATCTGCTATTCACACACCGTCTTCATTTGGAAACACAGTAAACAAAGGAGGTATTCAGGCTTCAGATATAGCACAGAACTATCATATTTATTCCATGAATTGGTCACCAAATCAGATTACATTTCTACTTGATAATGTTGCGTTTTATACTTACAATCCTGCTGTTAAAAATGCCAATACTTGGCCATTTAATCTTGATCAGTATCTTTTGCTTAATATTGCTATGGGTGGTTTTGCTGGAGCTATACCGACTAATTTTACCCAAGCTTCAATGTTGATAGATTATATTAGAGTATATCAAAATACAGCGATAGATACACAAGCACCTACTAATTTTATAGCTTCAGTTGGTGCTATTACAGGTTCTTCAGTAGAATTATTAATGAATGCTAATGATAATTCAGGAACTATTGCTTATACCATCTCTTATAGTGGTGGTACATTTACGGTCTATAACCCTTCTGGTAATCAAAAATCGGTTGTTATTCCAAATTTGTCTTCCAATACTAACTATGTTTTTACAATAACAGCTGCCGATATGGTCGGAAATCCTGTTGCAAATAATCCGATTATACTCAATGCTACAACATCCACAAACCCACAATGTTCAGGAAGTGATACCCAAGCAACTGAAGGATCTTTTATTTTAGGTTATAATTATTCTTTCCAAACTATAGGAACAGATGTTAAAATCACATTTGAATTGCTGGACAACAAAGTTGGATTAGTTGCCTTTTTAAGACTATCTCCTTCCAATGAAATTCAAATGACAAACGTATCAGGCCAGATTTTTACACATACAATTACAGGACAAACTCCAGGCGCAACAATTAATTATGCAGTAAAATTTGCCTTTTCTGGTGGATTGGCTGTTACAAGATATGTTTCTTATGTTGTAGGAAATTCTTGCGGAGCATTAGGTCTAGAAACACTTTCAGAGTTGGATCAATTTTCATTTCCGAATCCTACTAATAATTTTGTTTCAATCACTTCTAACTTGTCTATTGATAAAGTTGAAATTTACAATCTAATTGGTACTATGGTTTGCAAGAGTTCTTCCGACACCAATAATATTGATATATCAAATTTATCCAAAGGTGTATATTTGTTAACTGTTTTTTCGGGCACTCAGAAAAGTGTTAAAAAATTAATAGTCAATTAAAGTACTGGTATTTCTATATTTAATTACTTTTTGCACTCAAGCTAAAGTATCGGTTTCTATGAACAAAATTACTTCTCTCGTATTTCTTTGTTTTTCATTATCTGGTTATTCCCAAGAAAATAATATGGACAAAAGGGTTGGTGAACTTATTAAAAAGATGACTTTAAATGAAAAAATTGGTCAGCTTAATCAATATAGTGATTTTTGGGATTTTACAGGGCCAGTTCCAAGTGAAGGAAATGCAGCAAAAAAATATGAAGATATTAAATCCGGACTTGTTGGCGCCATGCTTAATGTTAAAGGCGTTAAGAATATCTACAAACTTCAAAAAATAGCAGTTGAAGAAACACGCCTAGGAATTCCACTTTTATTTGGATTTGATGTTATTCATGGCTACAAAACCATTAGTCCAATTCCATTAGCAGAGGCTGCAAGTTGGGATTTACAGGCAATACAGAAATCAGCTGAAATTGCAGCAGAAGAAGCAGGATCAGCAGGAATTAACTGGACTTTTGCTCCAATGGTTGATATTACTCGTGATGCTCGTTGGGGAAGAGTTATGGAAGGTGCTGGTGAAGATACTTTTTTAGGAAGCGCAATTGCTGTAGCTAGAATTAAAGGTTTTCAAGGTAATCTTTCATCAAACAAAAATATTATTGCTTGTGCAAAACACTTTGCTGGTTACGGATTTGTAGAAGCTGGAAAAGAATATAATACGGTTGATGTAAGTAATGAAACATTGTATAACATAATTTTACCACCATTTAAAGCCGCAGTCGATTCAGGTGTGCGCACTTTTATGAACTCTTTTAGCCAACTCAACGGCATACCTGCAACGGGAAATAAATTCTTACAAAGAGATATTCTAAAAGGAGCATGGAATTTTAAAGGATTTGTAGTTTCCGATTGGGGTTCTATAAATGAATTGGTAACCCATGGTTTTGCAAAAGACAGTATACATGCTGCCGAAATTGCTATTAATGCGGGTTCTGATATGGATATGGAATCAAATGTTTATGTGAAATATTTAAGTGATTTGGTAAAAACTGGGAAAGTAAAAGAAGCAATTATTGATGATGCTGTTAAGAGAATATTAAAAATAAAATTTGAATTAGGTTTATTTGATAATCCATATAAATATTGCGACGAAGTATATGAAAAAGCAACTGTAGGTAAAAAAGATTTTCAAGATGGCGTTTTAGATATGGCAAAAAAATCTATTGTATTATTAAAAAATGAGGAAAATTTATTGCCTTTAAAAAAGTCAGGTCAAAAAATTGCTCTTATTGGAGCTTTAGCAAATGATAAAAATAGTCCATTAGGCAATTGGAGATTAGCTGCTGATGATAATACAGCAATTTCCGTTTTAGAAGGATTGCAAAAATATACTGCAAATCAACTGAGCTATGCAAAAGGGGCAGATATTGTTTATGGAGAAACACGTTTTTCTAAAGAGGTAAAAGTGAACACAACAGATAAATCAGGATTTGCTGAAGCTATAGAAACAGCAAAAATGGCGGATGTAGTTATAATGGTATTAGGAGAAAACGGGTATCAATCAGGTGAAGGAAGAAGTAGAACTGAAATTGGATTACCTGGCGTTCAGCAAGAATTATTAGAAGCAGTTTATGCAGTTAATAAAAGAATTGTTTTAGTATTAAATAATGGAAGACCATTAGCTATTCCGTGGGCTGTAGATCATGTTCCAGCAATTTTGGAAGCATGGCAATTAGGCACTCAAAGCGGAAATGCAATTGCCCAAGTTTTATATGGCGATTACAATCCAAGTGGAAAATTACCAATGACATTTCCAAGAAATGTCGGCCAATTACCTATATATTATAACTATAAGAGTACAGGACGACCTGATCCAGATAAAGATCCTGGTGTTGTTTTTTGGTCACATTATATTGATGAAAAACACACGCCTTTATATCCTTTTGGATACGGATTGAGTTATTCTAAATTTGAGTATTCTAATTTACAACTTAGCAAAGCTTCATTTTCTAAAAACGAGAAAATAGTTGTTTCCGTTGATTTAAAAAATAATAGTGAGGTTGCTGGAAAAGAAGTAGTCCAATTTTATATTCGAGATTTGGTTGGAAGTTATGCAAGACCAGTAAAGGAATTAAAAGGATTTGAAATGGTGGAATTAAACCCTTTCGAAACAAAAACTATAACTTTTATCATTAATGAAAAAACTATCGAATTTTATACTGTAAATTCAAAATGGGAAGCCGAATCGGGTGAGTTTAATGTCTTTGTTGGTGGAAACTCTGAAACTACTATTAAAGCCGATTTTCAATATCTAAAGTAAATTAAAAAGGACTAATTTCGTTAGATATAATAAAGATATTTATTTTTTATTTTATTAAAACTGTTAAATTTTATTAATTTATTTGCTTCTTAACAAATAATTATGTTACATTTGACTCCTAATTAATATTAATTTAACAGTCGCCTATACAATAAAACTACTTTTTAGAGAAAATCTCAAGAATTTTTAACCCTAAACTAAAAGGTAATTTTATGGCTACTACTCAAATCCCAGATGCTTTATTGGTAAAGAATTATATGGATGGCGATGAAAATGCGTTAGCTATATTAATCAAAAGGCACCAGTCTAAAATCTACGGTTTCATCTATTCTAAATTATCGGATAGAGACGTTGCAGATGATGTTTTTCAAGACACTTTTATGAAAGTTATTAAAACTTTAAAATCTAATTCGTACAACGAAGAAGGTAAGTTTTTACCTTGGGTGATGCGAATTGCACACAATTTAATTGTTGATCATTACAGAAAAAATAAAAAAATGCCGATGCTTCGCGAAACCGAAGAGTTTTCAATTTTTTCAGTACTAACCGATTCTTCTTTGAATATTGAAGGTAGAATCATCACCGATATAATTGAAAAAGATTTACAACGAATTGTTCAAGAATTGCCAGCAGATCAAAAAGAAGTTTTGATGATGCGTTTGTACCAAGATTTAAGTTTCAATGAAATTGCCGATTTAACAAATGTTAGCATTAATACTGCACTTGGCAGAATGCGTTATGCTGTATTGAATTTAAGAAAGATTATTGAAAAAAATCAAATTATTTTAACAAATTAACAATATTATAAAAAGGTTTGCGTTATAGATGTATAATTTAAATTATTCTATGGCAAAACTTTACACTCAAAAAGAATTAGCAAACACAAAAATGTTACCCAAAAAAGAAACAATTGATTTTCTTCTTAATTATTCTAAAGTGCTAAAAATTATTAAGGTTGGTAACCTGAACTTCGAAATTCTTGCTAATTAATATATCCCGTCTTTTAAAAGAGACGGGATATTTTTTTTATTTCAATTCTTTCAAAACTTCTTTTCTTCCAATAGTTTTAGTAATAATGTCTTTCTCTAAATCCCAACCTCTAGCTGGAGAATATTCCCTTCCATACCAAATCATTTGCAAGTGTAAATCATTCCAAATTTCTATTGGAAAAATGCTCTTGGCATCTTTTTCGGTTTGCACCACATTTTTGCCATTCGATAAATCCCATCGAAACATCAATCTGTGAATGTGTGTATCAACTGGAAATGCGGGTACACCAAAAGCTTGTGACATAACAACACTAGCCGTTTTGTGTCCAACAGCAGGCAATGCTTCTAGGCTTTCAAAACTTTGTGGCACTTTTCCATCGTGTTCATCTATCAAAATATGTGATAAACCATGAATTCCTTTCGATTTCATTGGCGATAAACCACAAGGACGAATAATTTCCTTTATTTCTTCCACACTCATTTTTATCATATCATAAGGATTATCTGCCTTGGCAAACAGCAAAGGTGTAATTTTATTTACTCGAACATCTGTACATTGTGCCGAAAGCAAAACTGCAATAAGCAACGTATACGGATCTTTGTGATCTAATGGAATAGGTATTTCGGGATACAATTCTTTTAACGTATTTATAACAAACGTTATGCGTTCCTTCTTGGTCATTTTTTATTAAATTTGAATTGTAAAGAAAGTCAATTTCAATAGCAATTGCAATATCAAAAATCAATTTCTATAGCAATTGCAATATCAAAAATCAATTTCTATAGCAATGACAATATCAATATAAATAACAATTTCAAACTTCTAATTTCTAACTTTTAACTTCTAACTTTAAAATGACAACATTAAAAAAAGGGGACAAAGCGCCTAGTTTTTCAGGAATAGACCAAGACGGGAACGTACATAAATTACAAGATTATGAAGGCATAATATTGGTAGTTTTCTTTTATCCAAAATCAAATACGCCAGGTTGCTCCGCCGAAGCCTGCGATTTAAGGGATAATTTCGAACGATTTCAATCCAATAATTATGCTCTTTTAGG